>NZ_JBBCPK010000006.1:0-93088 GCF_037150775.1 Leclercia sp. M50 | reverse complement strand
CCGGGCTTATCGAGGAGGGGGAAAAGCAGCGGATGGTATTTAAAGGGCTGGAAACCGTCCGTACCGACTGGACCCCGCTGGCGCAGCGTTTCCAGCAGGAGCTTTATCTGAAAATTTTTCGGCGCGAGCCCTACCAGGAGTTTGTGCGCGAGACCATCGCCAGCCTGATGGCGGGCGAACTGGATGACCAGCTGGTCTACCGCAAGCGCCTGCGTCGCCCGCTGGCGGAGTATCAGCGCAACGTGCCGCCCCACGTTCGTGCCGCCCGGCTTGCCGATGAAGAGAACGTCCGTCTTGGGCGCGCGCCGCAGTACCAGAACCGAGGCACCATCAAGTATGTCTGGACCACCAGCGGCCCGGAGCCGGTGGATTATCAGCGTTCGCCCCTTGACTATGAGCACTACCTCACGCGCCAGCTACAGCCCGTCGCAGAGGGAATTTTACCGTTCATGGACGACGACTTTGCTACACTGATGACAGGTCAGTTGGGGCTATTTTGACAGGTGACGAAATCGCTGCCATCCAGTACCATAGCGCCCTTTCCATTCCCGGACCCATTATTCGACGACCGTCATTCCTGAACGGTGGTTGAACTATTGCCTGCAATTAAAGATTAGAGCCGAACAAATATGCCTTTTACACTTGGTCAACGCTGGATCAGCGACACAGAAAGCGAACTTGGGTTAGGAACTGTAGTGGCGCTGGATGCGCGTATGGTGACTCTCCTTTTCCCCGCCACCGGTGAAAACCGTCTGTATGCTCGCAATGATTCCCCTGTCACCCGCGTGATGTTCAACCCGGGCGACACCGTTACCAGCCATGAAGGCTGGCAGCTGAAGATTGAAGACGTAAAAGAAGAGAATGGACTGCTCGCCTATATCGGAACCCGACTGGATACCGAAGAGACGGGCGTCATGCTGCGCGAAGTGCTGCTCGACAGCAAACTGGTCTTCAGCAAACCTCAGGATCGCCTGTTCGCCGGTCAGATCGACCGTATGGATCGCTTCTCGCTGCGCTACCGTGCGCGCAAGTTCCAGAGCGAGCAGTACCGCATGCCGTGGAGCGGTC
This sequence comes from Leclercia sp. M50, assembly GCF_037150775.1. Taxonomy (NCBI): domain Bacteria; kingdom Pseudomonadati; phylum Pseudomonadota; class Gammaproteobacteria; order Enterobacterales; family Enterobacteriaceae; genus Leclercia; species Leclercia sp. M50. The sequence goes on along the minus strand of NZ_JBBCPK010000006.1, from coordinate 92,020 downwards.
TGCGTGGCCAGCGCACCAGCCTGATCCCCCATCAGCTCAACATCGCCCATGACGTTGGCCGCCGCCATGCGCCGCGCGTCCTGCTGGCGGATGAAGTCGGTTTAGGTAAAACCATCGAAGCGGGCATGATCCTGCACCAGCAACTGCTCTCCGGCGCGGCCGAGCGCGTGCTGATTGTGGTGCCAGAAACCCTGCAGCACCAGTGGCTGGTGGAGATGCTGCGTCGCTTCAACCTGCGTTTCTCCCTGTTTGACGACGAGCGCTACGCCGAAGCCCAGCACGACGCCGATAACCCGTTCGAAACCGAACAGCTGGTGATCTGCTCCCTGGACTTCGTCCGCCGCAGCAAGCAGCGTCTTGAGCACCTCTGTGATGCCGAGTGGGACATCATGGTGGTCGATGAAGCGCACCATCTGGTGTGGAATGTCGACGCGCCGAGCCGTGAATATATGGCGATTGAACAGCTGGCCGAGCGCGTACCTGGCGTACTGCTGCTCACCGCTACGCCGGAACAGCTGGGTCTGGAGAGCCACTTCGCGCGTCTGCGCCTGCTGGATCCAAACCGTTTCCATGACTTTGACCTCTTTGTCGAAGAGCAGAAAAATTATCGCCCGGTGGCGGATGCCGTTGCCCTGCTGCTGGCGGGCAAGCACCTCTCCAACGACGAGCTCAACACCCTGAGCGATCTGATTGGCGAGCAGGATATCGAGCCGTTACTCCAGGCGGCCAACAGCGATCGTGAAGGCGCCGACGCCGCACGCCAGGAGCTGGTCTCCATGCTGATGGACAGGCACGGCACCAGCCGCGTGCTGTTCCGTAATACCCGTAACGGGGTGAAAGGCTTCCCGAAACGCGAGCTGCATACCGTTCGCCTGCCGCTGCCCACCCAGTATCAGACGGCGATCAAAGTTTCCGGCATCATGGGCGCGCGTAAAACAGCGGAAGAGCGCGCCCGGGACATGCTCTATCCGGAACAGATTTATCAGGAGTTTGAAGGCGATACCGGCACCTGGTGGAACTTCGACCCGCGCGTTGAATGGCTGATGGGTTATCTGACCGCCAACCGTTCCCAGAAAGTGCTGGTCATCTGCGCCAAAGCCACCACCGCGCTTCAGCTTGAGCAGGTTCTGCGCGAGCGGGAAGGTATTCGCGCGGCGGTGTTCCATGAAGGCATGTCCATTATCGAGCGCGACCGCGCGGCGGCGTGGTTCTCCGAAGAGGACAGCGGCGCCCAGGTGCTGCTCTGCTCCGAAATCGGCTCCGAGGGGCGTAACTTCCAGTTCGCCAGCCGTCTGGTGATGTTCGATCTGCCGTTCAACCCGGATCTGCTGGAGCAGCGTATCGGTCGTCTGGACCGTATCGGTCAGGCGCACGACATTCAGATCCACGTTCCGTATCTGGAAAAAACCGCCCAGTCGGTGCTGGTGCGCTGGTTCCACGAAGGGCTGGATGCGTTTGAACATACCTGCCCGACCGGTCGTACCATTTACGATAGCGTGCACAACGAGCTGACGGGCTATCTGGCGGCGCCGGAAAACACCGACGGCTTTGACGAGCTGATCAAAACCTGCCGTGAACAGCATGACGCCCTGAAAGCGCAGCTGGAGCAGGGCCGCGACCGCCTGCTGGAGATCCACTCCAACGGCGGCGAGAAAGCCCAGCGGCTGGCAGAGAGCATTGAAGAGCAGGATGACGATACCAGCCTGATCAGCTTCGCCATGAACCTGTTTGATATCGTCGGTATCAACCAGGACGATCGCGGCGAGAACTTGATCGTGCTGACCCCGTCCGATCACATGCTGGTGCCGGACTTCCCGGGCCTGCCGGAAGATGGCTGCACCATCACCTTCGAGCGTGATGTGGCGCTGTCCCGCGAGGATGCGCAGTTCATCACCTGGGAACACCCACTGATCCGCAACGGTCTGGATCTGATCCTCTCCGGCGACACCGGCAGCAGCACCATTTCGCTGCTGAAGAACAAGGCGCTGCCGGTGGGTACCCTGCTGCTGGAGCTGATCTACGTGGTGGAGGCCCAGGCGCCGAAACAGCTGCAGCTCAACCGTTTCCTGCCTGCCACGCCGGTACGTCTGCTGCTGGATAAAAACGGTACCAATCTGGCGGCGCAGGTCGAGTTTGAGAGCTTTAACCGCCAGCTGAGCGCGGTGAATCGCCATACCGGCAGCAAGCTGGTGAATGCGGTGCAGCAGGATGTCTACGCCATCCTCCAGCAGGGTGAGTCTCAGGTTGAGAAAGCAGCGCGCGCCCTGATTGACGCGGCGCGCAGCGAGGCGGATGAAAAACTGTCGGCGGAGCTCTCTCGTCTCGAGGCCCTGCGTGCGGTGAACCCGAATATTCGTGACGATGAACTGGCGGCGATTGAAACCAATCGTCAGCAGGTGCTTGAGAGCCTGAACCAGGCGGGATGGCGTCTGGATGCGCTGCGCCTTATCGTTGTGACGCATCAGTAAGCGGAGCGAAACATGTTGATGGAACCCTACAATCCGCCGCAGGATCCGTGGCTGGTCATTCTCTATCAGGATGAGCATATTATGGTGGTCAACAAGCCAAGCGGCCTGTTGTCCGTGCCGGGCAGGCTGGATGAGCACAAAGACAGCGTGATGACGCGCGTTCAGCGCGATTATCCGCAGGCGGAGTCCGTCCACCGTCTGGACATGGCCACCAGCGGAGTGATTGTAGTGGCGCTGACCAAGGCGGCAGAGCGCGAGCTGAAACGTCAGTTTCGAGAGCGTGAGCCGAAGAAGCAGTACCTGGCGCGCGTCTGGGGTCATCCACAACCGGCGGAAGGGCTGGTTGATCTGCCGCTGATCTGCGACTGGCCTAACCGCCCGAAGCAGAAGGTCTGCTACGAGACCGGCAAGGCGGCGCAAACCGAGTATGAAGTGCTGGAGTACGCGGCGGACAACAGCGCCCGCGTGCTGCTAAAACCGATTACCGGCCGCTCGCACCAGCTGCGTGTGCATATGCTGGCGCTGGGTCACCCGATTCTGGGGGATCGCTTTTATGCCACGCCGGAAGCCCGGGCGATGGCGCCGCGTCTGCAACTGCATGCGGAAATGCTCACCATCACCCACCCGGAATACGGTACGCCGATGACCTTTAAGGCACCGGCAGACTTTTGATCCGTTGCCCGGCAGCACCTTGCCGCCGGGCCAACCGCTTCCTTACTTAAAGCCCTTCTGCTCTTTGATAAGCTCGTAGGCTTTCTGAATTTCCTGCGCTTTTTGCTTCGCCATCTCCATCATCTCTGGCGGTAAACCTTTGGCCACCAGCTTATCCGGGTGATGCTCGCTCATCAGCTTACGGTAGGCCCGCTTGATGGTTGTCGGTTCATCGGTTGGCTTCACGCCCAGCACATTACAGGCATCTTCCAGGGTAGGACCACGCTGCGCCTGCTGCCAGCCGCCACCGCCCGCCTGCTGTTGCTGATAGCCGCCGCCAAACTGTGCGCCGCCCTGCATCATGCGCAGGAACTGATCGAACTGGGTGCGGGAAATGCCCAACTCTTCGGCGATAACATACAGCACTTCACGTTCGTTCGGGTGGAGCGACCCATCGGCAAACGCCGCCTGGATCTGAATCTCCAGAAACATCCGAATTAAGTCGAAGCGCCCGAAGCAGATGCTGCGGAACTGACGCATTTTTTCGCGCAGGGGATAGTTATCCGCCTTACCGATACGAAATGCGTTTTGCGCGGCCGCCCGGGAGTCACCGTGCAGGTTCATGCGATCCATAAACTGGCTGGCGACATGGATGTCGGCCTCGGTGACACGCCCTTTCGATTTGGTCAGATGGCCCATTACCTCGAAGGTTGTCGCAAAAAAAAGCGCCTGGCGTTCACGCTGGTTAGCGAACCAGGCCATCTTGCGACTGCGCGCTTTATCAAACATATGGCCGATAAGCAGCCCCAGAACGATACCCCAGAAGCCCGCGCCCATCAGTAAAGCGAACGCTACGCCGATAATTTTTCCCCAATACTGCATATACTCCCCAAATGGTGATCGATTTGATCCAGCGCAACGCCATCATTCCGGTGGCCTGGCCACGGTCAAGTGAAGGACATCGCCTATAATTTGCATTATCATACTCGTCATTCAATAACGAGCCTATCACCATGGCTCGTTTACGGGCAGGATTAACGCTGGCACTGTGATGATGAGTAAGATAGTCTCTGACCGTTTGCCAGCGATAAGCCACTGATGACGGAACAATAAATAAAACGTATGAAAAAACGTATCCCCACCCTTCTGGCCACGATGATAGCTACGGCTCTGTACAGTCAACAGGGTCTGGCAGCCGATCTCGCCTCGCAATGTATGCTGGGTATCCCCAGCTATGATCGCCCGCTGGTACAGGGTGATACGAACACGCTACCGGTTACCATCACCGCTGACAACGCAAAAGGGAATTATCCTGACGACGCCCTGTTTAGCGGGAATGTGGATATTAACCAGGGCAACAGCCGCTTGCAGGCCGATGAAGTGCAGTTGCACCAGAAACAACCAGAAGGCGCAGCCGAACCGGTACGCACGGTAGATGCGCTGGGTAATGTGCACTATGACGATAATCAGGTCATCCTGAAAGGTCCGAAAGCCTGGTCGAACCTGAATACCAAAGACACTAACGTCTGGGAAGGTGATTACCAGATGGTTGGCCGCCAGGGTCGCGGTAAAGCGGACCTGATGAAACAGCGCGGTGAAAACCGCTACACCATTCTGGAAAACGGGACCTTTACCTCCTGTCTGCCAGGCTCGGATACCTGGAGCGTGGTAGGTAGCGAAGTGATCCACGACCGCGAAGAGCAGGTTGCGGAGATCTGGAACGCCCGCTTTAAGCTCGGCCCGGTACCGGTCTTCTATAGCCCGTATCTGCAACTGCCCGTGGGTGACAAACGTCGCTCCGGCTTCCTGATCCCGAACGCCAAGTACAGCACCTCAAACTACTTTGAGTTCTACCTGCCGTACTACTGGAATATCGCGCCCAACATGGACGCGACGATCACGCCGCACTATATCCACAAGCGCGGCAACATCATGTGGGAGAACGAGTTCCGCTATCTGACGCATGCGGGTTCGGGTCTGATGGAGCTGGACTATCTGCCATCGGATAAAGTGTATGAGGATGATCCAAGAAACACCTCCGGGGATAATCGCCATCGCTGGTTGTACTACTGGCAGCACTCGGGCGTAATGGATCAGGTGTGGCGTTTTAACGTCGACTACACCAAAGTCAGCGACTCGAGCTATTTTAACGACTTTACCTCTAAATACGGCTCAAGTACCGATGGCTACGCCACGCAGAAATTCAGCGCGGGCTATGTAGTACAGAATTTTGACGCGACCGTTTCCACCAAACAGTTCCAGGTCTTTAGCGACCAAACGCAGAGCACCTATGCTGCAGAGCCACAGCTTGATGTTAACTGGTACCAGAATAATGTGGGTCCTTTTGACACCCGGGTCTACGCCCAGGCGGTGCATTTCGTCAATACTGACTCCGACATGCCTGAAGCAACGCGTTTGCACCTTGAGCCAACGATTAACCTGCCTGTTTCAAACGACTGGGCCAGCCTCGATACCGAAGTGAAGCTGATGGCGACCCACTATCAGCAGGATAATCTGGAAACGTACAATGCCAATCATGGCACGCGTCTGGAAGATTCCGTTAACCGCGTGCTGCCGCAGTTTAAAGTGGACGGCAAACTCATCTTCGAGCGCAATATGGACTGGAGCGAGGGGTATACCCAGACGCTGGAGCCACGCGCCCAGTATCTCTATGTGCCGTACCGCGACCAGAGCAATATCCAGAACTATGACTCTTCATTCCTGCAGTCGGATTACAGCGGCCTGTTCCGTGACCGTACCTATGGCGGCCTGGACCGTATAGCGTCGGCCAACCAGGTGACTACCGGGGTCACAACGCGTATTTATGATGATGCTGCAGTTGAACGTTTTAATGCTTCTGTGGGTCAAATCTACTACTTCACCGAAGCACGTACCGGTGATGACAACATCCAGTGGGAGAAGGACGACAAAAAAGGATCGCTGGTATGGGCCGGTGATACTTACTGGCGCATAACCGATCGTTGGGGTCTGCGCAGCGGCGTGCAATATGACACGCGGCTGAACAATGTTGCCACGGGTAGCGGTACAATCGAGTACCGTCGTGATGCAGACCGAATGGTGCAGCTTAGCTATCGTTACGCCAGCCCGGAATATATCCAGGCGACGTTACCTAACTTTGCTACCTCCGAACAAACGAAAGAGGGCATTTCGCAGGTGGGTGGTACGGCTAGCTGGCCAATTGCCGATCGCTGGTCGGTGGTGGGAGCCTACTACTTCGATACCAACCAGAATAAGTCTGCAGATCAGATGCTGGGCGTGCAGTACAACTCCTGCTGCTACGCGATTCGCGTCGGATACGAACGTAAGCTGAATGGCTGGGACTATGACAAAGGTCAGAGCGAATACGATAACATCATCGGCTTTAACATCGAACTCCGTGGCCTGAGTTCCAACTATGGTCTGGGTACTCAGCAGATGCTGCGCTCACCGATTCTGCCGTACCGTAGTTCATTGTGATGTACTTGATTTAACACGTAATCCGCTTTGCGGTTAATTGATATGGAAAAAGTATGAAGAACTGGAAAACGCTGCTGCTCGGTATCGCTATGGTCGCGAATACCAGCTTCGCGGCCCCACAGGTTGTCGACAAAGTCGCTGCCGTTGTGAACAACGGTGTGGTACTTGAGAGCGACGTTGATGGTTTAATGCAGTCTGTGAAGCTCAACGCGGGTCAGGCAGGTCAGCAACTTCCGGACGATTCCACGCTGCGTCATCAGATCCTTGAACGTTTGATCATGGATCAAATCGTTCTGCAGATGGGTCAGAAGATGGGTGTGAAGATCTCTGATGAGCAGCTCGATCAGGCTATCGCCAACATTGCGAAGCAGAACAATATGTCCCCGGACCAGATGCGCAGCCGTCTGGCCTATGACGGCATCAGCTATTCGACCTACCGTAATCAGATCCGCAAAGAGATGCTGATTTCAGAAGTGCGCAATAACGAAGTGCGTCGCCGCGTTACCATCCTGCCGCAGGAAGTGGATGCCCTGGCGAAACAGGTGGGCAACCAGAACGATGCCAGCACCGAACTGAACCTGAGCCACATCCTGATCCCTCTGGCAGAAAACCCATCTTCTGACCAGGTGGCCGAGGCGGAAAGCCAGGCACGTTCCATCGTCGATCAGGCGCGTAATGGCGGTGATTTCGGCAAACTGGCGATCACCTATTCCGCTGACCAGCAGGCGCTGAAAGGCGGCCAGATGGGCTGGGGTCGTATTCAGGAGCTGCCTTCTATTTTTGCCCAGGCGCTGAGCACGGCGAAGAAAGGCGACATCGTGGGTCCAATCCGTTCCGGCGTGGGCTTCCATATTCTGAAAGTGAACGATCTGCGCGGCCAGAGCCAGAGCATCTCCGTGACGGAAGTGCACGCCCGCCACATTCTGCTGAAAACCTCGCCGATCATGTCTGATACGCAGGCGCGTACCAAGCTGGAGCAAATTGCCGCCGATATTCGCAGCGGTAAAACCTCCTTCGCCAACGCCGCGAAAGAGTTCTCTCAGGATCCAGGTTCCGCGAATCAGGGCGGCGATCTGGGCTGGGCGGCTGCGGATATTTACGATCCGGCCTTCCGCGATGCGCTGATGAGAATGAACAAAGGTCAGATGAGCGAACCGGTTCACTCCACCTTCGGCTGGCACCTCATCGAGCTGCTGGATACCCGCAATGTGGATAAAACCGATGCGGCGCAAAAAGATCGTGCGTACCGTATGCTGTTCAACCGTAAGTTCTCTGAAGAAGCAGCGACCTGGATGCAGGAACAACGCGCCAGCGCCTACGTCAAAGTCCTGAGCAACTAATGAAACAACATCGTGTTGTTATCACTCCCGGCGAACCCGCCGGGATTGGTCCCGACCTGGTCGTCCAGCTTGCCCAGCGCAGCTGGCCGGTCGAACTGGTGATCTGCGCCGATGCCAGCGTGCTCGAAGCGCGAGCGAAACAGCTTAATCTCCCGCTCACGCTTCTGCCGTATCAGGCAGAAAACGCTCCCCTTCCCCAGCAAGCAGGCACCTTAACGCTGCTACCTGTCCCGCTACGCACGCCGGTTATCCCCGGCCAGTTGAGCACTGAAAATGGTCATTATGTGGTGGAGACGCTGGCGCGCGCCTGCGATGGCTGTCTGAGCGGGGAATTTGCCGCGCTGATCACCGGCCCGGTCCATAAAGGGGTGATCAACGATGCCGGCGTGGCCTTTACCGGTCATACCGAGTTTTTTGAAGAGCGGTCGCACAGCGCAAAAGTGGTGATGATGCTGGCAACCGAGGAGCTGCGGGTCGCTCTGGCGACGACGCACCTGCCCATCAAAGCCATTTCCGACGCCATTACGCCGGATCTGCTGCGCGACGTCATTACCATCCTGCACCACGATTTACGCACAAAATTCGGTATTGCCGATCCGCACGTGCTGGTATGCGGCCTGAACCCACATGCGGGTGAAGGTGGGCATATGGGTATGGAAGAGATCGACACCATCATTCCGGTGCTGGAAGAGATGCGTGCGAAAGGCATGAATCTCAGCGGGCCGCTGCCTGCCGATACCCTGTTTCAACCGAAATACCTGGATCATGCAGACGCCGTGCTGGCGATGTACCACGATCAGGGCCTTCCCGTGCTAAAATACCAGGGATTTGGCCGCGGGGTTAATATTACCCTCGGTTTACCCTTTATTCGTACTTCTGTTGACCATGGTACTGCGCTCGATTTAGCAGGCCAGGGAAAAGCAGATGTCGGCAGTTTTATTACGGCGCTTAATCTCGCCATCAAAATGATTGTTAATACTCAATGAATAATCGCGTCCACCAGGGCCATTTAGCCCGTAAACGTTTCGGGCAAAACTTCCTCAACGATCAGTTCGTGATCGAAAGTATTGTTTCGGCTATCAATCCACAGAAAGGCCAGGCGATGGTCGAGATCGGGCCGGGTCTGGCTGCACTGACCGAGCCGGTTGGCGAGCGTCTGGATGAGCTTACCGTCATCGAACTGGATCGCGATCTGGCAGCGCGCCTGCAGACGCACCCGTTCCTCGGGCCGAAACTGACCATTTATCAGCAGGATGCCATGACCATGAACTTCGGCGAACTGTCGGAGAAAATGGGCCAGCCGCTGCGCGTATTCGGCAACCTGCCGTATAACATCTCCACGCCGCTGATGTTCCACCTGTTTAGCTATACTGATGCCATTGCTGACATGCACTTCATGTTGCAAAAAGAGGTCGTTAATCGACTGGTTGCAGGGCCGAACAGTAAAGCGTATGGTCGTTTAAGCGTGATGGCACAGTACTACTGTAACGTGATCCCGGTACTCGAAGTACCGCCATCGGCATTTACGCCGCCGCCAAAAGTTGACTCAGCGGTTGTGCGCCTGGTGCCGCATAAAACGAAGCCGTATCCGGTGAAGGATCTGCGCGTGCTGAGCCGCATCACCACCGAAGCCTTTAACCAGCGTCGTAAAACGATTCGTAACAGCCTTGGCAATCTGTTTACTGTTGACGTGTTAGCTCAGTTGGGTATCGACCCGGCGATGCGCGCGGAAAACATTTCCGTAGAGCAGTACTGCAAGCTGGCTAACTACATCAGCGAAAATGCGCCGCCGAAGGAGAGCTAAGCCATGATTAATTCGCCCCGCGTATGTGTTCAGGTGCAAAGCCTTTACATCGAGTCTCAATCCACACCGGATGAAGAACGTTTTGTTTTTGCTTACACCGTGACCATTCGCAATCTCGGGCGAACCCCTGTCCAGCTGCTGGGGCGTTACTGGCTTATCACTAACGGCAATGGCCGTGAAATTGAAGTGCAGGGCGAAGGTGTGGTGGGTGAACAGCCGCACATTGCGCCCGGCGAAGAGTATCAGTATACCAGCGGTGCAGTAATCGAGACGCCGCTGGGAACCATGCAGGGCCATTATGAAATGGTCGATACCGAGGGCAATGCATTCCGCGTTGCCATTCCTGTTTTCCGTCTGGCTGTACCAACACTCATTCACTAAACATGTCTACATATCTCATTGGCGACGTTCACGGTTGCTACGATGAACTGATCGCCTTGCTAAAGCAGGTGGATTTTACCCCAGGTACAGACACGCTGTGGCTCACGGGCGATCTCGTTGCCCGTGGCCCTGGCTCGCTGGAAGTCCTGCGCTATGTCAAATCGCTGGGCGACAGCGTGCGGATCGTCCTCGGCAACCACGACCTGCATCTGCTGGCGGTCTACGCCGGGATCAGCCGCAATAAACCGAAAGACAGGATCACGCCGTTGCTGGAAGCGCCCGACGCCGATGAGCTGATTAACTGGCTACGTCGCCAGCCGCTGCTGCAGATCGACGAAGAGAAAAAACTGGTGATGGCGCACGCGGGCATTACCCCACAGTGGGATCTGCAAACCGCCAAAGAGTGTGCCCGGGACGTCGAAGCGGTGCTCGCCAGCGACTCTTACCCGTTCTTCCTCGATGCGATGTATGGCGACATGCCCAACAACTGGAGCATGGAGCTCAGCGGCGTTGCGCGCCTGCGTTTTATCACGAACGCCTTCACCCGCATGCGTTACTGCTTCCCGAATGGTCAGCTGGATATGTACTGCAAGGATGTGCCGGAAAACGCGCCGACGCCGCTCAAGCCGTGGTTTGCAATCCCTGGCCCGGTAACGGAGCAGTACAGTGTCGTCTTCGGCCACTGGGCATCGCTGGAAGGGAAAGGCACGCCTGAAGGCATTTATGGGCTGGATACGGGTTGCTGCTGGGGGGGAGAACTCACCTGTCTGCGCTGGGAAGATAAAGCCTGGTTTATGCAGCCTTCGAACCGGCATCTGGATTTGGATGAAAATGAAGCCGTAGCGTCGTAGAAGAGCGCTGCACCTCTCCCGGCGGGAAAGGTGCAGTAACCACATTAGCGGCGTTCAAGGATCTCGAAGCAGTAGCTATGCGAGTTTTGCGCATCCGCGTCGTGGAATTCGCTGAACACCGATTCCCACTCGTCAGGATCGTAGTCCGGAAAATGGGTATCCCCTTCCACTTCAGCATCAATGTGGGTCAGATATAATTTCTGCGCTTTCGGCAGGAATTGCTCATAGATACGCCCCCCGCCAATCACCATGATCTCTTCAGCATCGCCGCAGGCAGCAATGGCTTCGTCGATGGATTTAACCCACTCAACACGATCGTCCGTGCCGGGTTGGCTGCTTATTACGATGTTTTTACGGCCCGGCAACGGGCGCCCGATTGACTCCCAGGTCAGGCGACCCATTACTACCGGCTTGTTCAACGTTGTACGTTTAAACCACGCGAGATCGGCAGGCAGATTCCACGGCATGGCGTTTTCCATACCAATCACGCGATCTACCGCAAGCGCCGCAATCAGACTGATCATTGATTATTTCCCGGATGCAAAAAATTGCCGCCACTATACGGAAAGCTTAATCTTTCGTCGACTGGCGGCAGAGTAAAGAACAGGAAATTTTTTATATTTGCTGGCAACCCCTCTTCACGCTACAGGTTTGCTCTCCGGCTCATCGTGCGGATCGCCGGTATGCTTACCCTCTTCCGTTCCCTGCCAGCCATGACGCTGGGTCAGTGAGAGGTGATTACGATCCTCATTGATGATCTCGGTCAGCATGGCGCTGGTGCGTTTAACCACTGCTGCGCGGGATTTGGCATCGTTCTCCGCCATTTCCGCCATCTCCTCCAGCATCTCAATATTAAAGCGACGGAACAGATCGGCCCGCTCCCGGGCTTCATATGCCCCGAGGCCAAGGCTCTCCAGCGCCAGCCGTCCGGATTTGAGCGCCCCTTCAAAGGTTTCACGCTCCGGGGCATCGACACCTGTCTGACGCAGTTTGATGTAGTGATCGATATCGCGCGCGCGGGAGATGATTTTCAGATGCGGGAAGTGCGTCTTCGCCAGCTCAACCAGCTGCAGGCTGTTCTTCGGATCGTCTATCGCGTTGATCAACACTTCGGCCTTGTGCGCCCCGGCGGATTCCAGCAGGTCCACGCGGGTGGCATCGCCATAAAAGACCTTCATATCAAACTTACGCAAGGTTTCAATATGATCGGGATCGTGATCGAGGATGACCATTTTTACCCCACTGGAGAGCAGCAAACGGCCCGCAATCTGACCGAAGCGACCAAACCCGGCGATGATGACCCGCGGTTGCTCTTCATCAATTTCATCAGCCTCGTGCTGTTGACCACTGTTGGCAGCGTCGAGACGGGTCAGCACCACCAGCAACAGCGGGGTTACCGCCATTGATAGCGCCACCGCCAGCGTCAGCGCCTTCGCCCATTCGGGATCGAGCACGTTAGCCATGTTTGCCGCGCCAAACACCACAAAGGCAAACTCACTCCCCTGCCCCAGCAGCACCGCAAACCAGCGCCGCTGTTTCGCGGGAACCTTCAGCGGGCGAGCCACCAGCCAGAGCATGAGCATTTTAATGGCCAGGAAGCCCACCAGCAGGATCGCGATGCGCAGCGGATGGGTGACTAACGTCCCGAAATCAACCGACATCCCCACGCCAATAAAGAACAGCCCCAGCAGCAGCCCCTTAAAGGGCTCGATATCGCTTTCCAGAGCGTGGCGGTACTCGGAGCTCGCCAGCAGAACGCCTGCCAGAAACGCCCCCATCGCCATAGAGAGCCCGGCCTCTTCCAGCATCAGACCAAAGCCGAATACCAGGAATAAGGCCACGGCGCTGAAGACTTCGCGCAGGCCGGAGCGGGCGACAAAACGCAGCAACGGCCGGCTGACATACCGCCCGAGCAGGACCACCAGCGCCAGCGCCCCGACAACTTTCAGGGCCGAAAGGGCAAAGGCGCCCAGGGTAGTTGACGCCCCGGAAGCGGCCAGCAGCGGGATCATCGCCACCAGCGGAATGGCGGCGATGTCCTGAAAAAGCAGCACTGAGAAGGCGCTGCGACCCATCTGCGAAACCGTCAGGTTACGTTCATTCATGGCCTGCATGGCGATCGCCGTGGATGAGAGCGCCAGCGTCATACCGATCAGCTCCGCCACTTTCCAGTCCATGCCCAGCAGGATGCAGAATCCGCCCAGCAGCAGACCGCAGGCCAGCATCTGCAATGCCCCGCCGCCAAATACCGAGGCGCGCAGTTTCCACAGGCGACGCGGATCCAGCTCCAGACCAATCACAAACAGCATCAGCACCACGCCAATTTCCGCAAAGTGCAGAATCGACTCGGCATCAGTGACCAGCCGGAAACCCCACGGACCAATGACGCAGCCGGCAATCAGATAGCCCAGCACCGACCCCAGCCCCAGACGAACCGCAACCGGCACAATCAGCGCCGCGGCACCCAAATAGATCAGCGCCTGAATCAGCGTATGGCTATCCATGATGCGCCTCCTGCCAGTCGAGTAAACGTTGTTTGTAGTGGCGCGCCTGCGCCTGAAGGGTTTCGTCGTCGCAAACGAAGGTGCAGTGCATAGCAAATGGCGGGAGCCAGTTGAGCCCGCAGTAGAGCGCGGTCGCCTGCAGCGGCTGCGCCAGCACCTCAAAGCCGGGGAAGGAACCGATATCGAAATGGCTTTCGCCGCCACCGGTGGTCACCGCCCACAGCAGGCTTTTACCCTTGAGCGCTCTGCCGTTATGACCGTACGCCCAGCCGTGCGAGAAGACTTTATCGATCCACAGTTTCAGCAACGGAGGCGTGCTGTACCACTGCATCGGGTGCTGCCAGACGATGAGATCGGCTCTGGAAATCGCCTCCTGCTCTGCGGCGATATCAATATTAAAGTCAGGATAGAGCTGATAGAGCGAGCGGATTTCTACACCCTCCAGCGTCTTTACCTGATCGAGCATTCGCTTATTCGCATGCGAATGGTGCGGATAAGGATGGGCGTAGATAATGAGTATCATGATTAACCTGGGTAAACGGCTTTCTTGTTGTGACTGTCAGTGTAGTCAGGAAAGCGAGGCGTTTGAAGGGGTCAGTCCCGCGAACAGACTTAACAGCAAGGATTGCCAAACATCCTAAGTAAAAGATATACCCAGAACCAATAAATAACTCAAAACAATTATATTGAGAATAAAGATCATTTTCTTGCTTAAAATAAAATATTCAGAACTTTTAATCTTTTATTAATTCACAAGTTAAAATAAATTGATATACAACGTTGGTTTCAAAATCAATAATTTTAATTTTATAAAATATATAAACCTTAAAAATCAATGATTTACATTAATAAGCCATCTTATTAAGATACGCATTCATTTTTTAAACACAAATGGATGTGGCAATGAAAAGAAAAAACCCTGAATTAAACAAAATAACAAAATCCATGAGCAGAATATTCCCGGCCTTACTTATATTCGCTCCTCTAATGTCCTCCGCAGCAACCATCACCGATTCCACCACCCAAGCACAATCCTTTTCTACAGACGATCAATATATCATTGCCCCTGGTGTCACTATTGCTACGGCGGATGCCGGCTCTGCGGTCACGGTGGATGGAGATTCAATAGCCAATATTGAGAATAACGGCACAATCGCCGCTAATGGCGATGGTATCACCATTAAATCAATGAAACAGGGCGCTAAATTAGACAATAAGGCCGGTGCCAGCATAAAGTCCTCCACTGCCAATGGGATCACCGTCAACGTAATGGGTGGCACTATTGATAACGCCGGCAGTATCATCGGCAAACAAAATGGCATTTTAATTAGCGATGAAGCGTCGACCATCATTATCAACAATAGTGGTCTCGTTGAGGGCGATACGGCGCTCTCCTCGGGCGTGACGATCTCCTTTACCAACGAAGGCACTTTCAAAGGCAACCAGGGCGACGGCCTTAAGCTATGGGGAGCTGGCAATAGTTTTCTGACCAATACCGGCACTATTGAAGGTACGGAAAATGGCATTATCGTCAGCGAAAACGCAAAAGCGGTCATCACAAATACCGGTCTGCTTAAGGGGGCAGAAAGTGCCGTCTATTTTGGCAGCAATAAAAATAATAGCCTGACGCTGGATACCGGCTCACAACTCGATGGTGATGTATTTTCAACAGGTTCAACGGGGAATACGCTCGTACTGAAAGGCAGCGGTAGCGAAGACAGCAACTTTGCTGGTGTTAATCGTGGCGATGGCTTTGCATCCCTGACGATGTCAGGTAGCGCATGGGATCTGACCGGCAATATAGATATCATCGGCGCTGGAGATTCGATTAAAGTCGACGCCGGCAAACTGACGTTTGCAGGCGATGTGAAAAATAGCGGCAACACCCTTATCGCCAATGACGCCATTCTGCAGCTGGGTAACGGAGAAAAAACTTGTACTCTGAGCGGCACGCTGACCAACAATGGTACGCTGGAATTTAACCAGGCCGCAGATTTTACCTTCGCAACAGATATCACCGGCACGGGCAGTGTGGCGAAGACAGATGCCCATACCCTGACGCTCACAGGTAACAACAGCTATAGCGGGGATACGCGACTGCGTAAGGGCACCACACTGGTGGCTGAAGGCGCTACGCTTGGCAGCCAGGGCAATACCGCGACGGTAACGATTGAAGAGGGTGCTACCTTCGCCAGCGCAGGCATCGTCAATAATAATATTGCAATCCTGAATGGCGGCACCCTGGCTGCCTGGAGTGCCGTGTCCGGTAATAGCCTCTCTGGATCCGATAATGTCGATACCATTAATGGTGACGTTAATAACAGCGGTACGCTGCAAATTAGCGGCCTGAACGATCAGGTTGGCAACAATTTCACCATTAATGGCGACTATAGCGGCGCCAGCGGCAGCCAAATCGTCATGAACACCACCTTGGGCGATGATAGCTCCCGCACCGATCATCTGACGATAACGGGCAGCAGCGCGGGCCAATCAAATATCAGCCTCACCAATATTGGCGGCCTTGGGGCACAGACTATAAACGGGATCGAAGTTGTCAGCGTTGGTGGCGACTCAGGTGCCGCCTTTACCTTGTCCAGACCTGCGGTAGTGGGTGCCTGGGAATATACCCTGAATAAGAAGAGCAACGGCAACTGGTATCTTGAATCCAGAGCTTCTACCCCTGACGAACCGGTCACCCCAGACACACCGGTTACTCCAGACGTGCCGGTCGTTCCAGATACACCTGTTGTTCCAGATACGCCGGTTGATCCAGATGCGCCGGACGAGCCTGTTGCGCCGGAAGTCATGGCGCCAGAAGTGGGAGCCTACCTGGGCAACTATCTTGCCGCTCAGGATATGTTCCTGCATAAACGTGACGATCGCGATCAGCTGACCCTGCGCAATGGCGAGGATCTGAATACCTGGATGTATGTCAAAGGCCGTTATCACGATAACGATATCGCTGGCGGCAAAGTAAACTACGACACGACCCAGTTCGTTATGCAGGTCGGTAGTGATTTTATCAGCAAGCAGATGGATCAGGGAGTGCTGCACGCCGGGATGATGTTCGGTGCAGGTCAGGCGAAAACCGACGCTACAGCACGCTACAACACCCGTAGCGCGCAGGGTAAAGTCGATGGTGTGAACGTCGGGCTGTACGCTACCTGGCAGGAAGATCCGGCATTACGCACAGGCAGCTATATCGACACCTGGACCGCGTTTAGCTGGTATCACAATACGGTTAACGGGGACAAGCGCAGCAGCGAATCCTATGACAGCAACGGTTTCGCCGCGTCGCTCGAAATGGGCCATGCCTGGGTGGTGGCCTCTGAGAACGAGAGAACCTGGAAAATCGAGCCGCAAATTCAGGCGATTTACAGCTACCTGGACCAGGAAAATCATAAGGATGCCGACGGCGTACGGATCTCTACCCTTGATAACGACAGCGTACTTGGCCGCGTAGGGGTGAAATCCAGCTACTTTGACCAGAAAGATGTTCAGGCGTGGCAGCCTTATGTGGCAGTTAACTGGCTGAAAGGGGCAGGACAGAACGACATCGCTTTCAACGGCGAAACCTTCAGCAACGATACCCCGGACGACCGCGCACAGCTGGAGCTGGGCGTAACGGGCAAGCTGAACGAGACCACCCTGATCTCGCTGCGCGCCAGCGGCGAATGGGGCGAAAACAGCTACGACGCCTATGGCGGTCATATCCTGTTAAATCACCGCTGGTAATCCTGTTACCGCAACAACCTATGCAGTGGCGCAGGCCACTGCATTTTTTTATCAGTTATCCAGTTCACCCATGGATTTCACCTGATCGCGGTTAATCTGTTCCGTCTGACCGGTTTCGGCATTATCAATAGACATCATTCCAGTATCGTCATCTACCTGCGGTTTTCCGTCGGTGACGATGGTTTTACCGTCAGTAGTTTTCACCGCCTGGTTAGACGAACAACCTGCAACGGTAAATAGTGCTGCGGCAGTAAAAATTGAAGTCAGCAAAAGATTCTTACGCATGGTGTTCTCCCTGCTTTTCAGTTGGATTTAATTATCGACCTGATAATTTTAGGCTAACTGACTGATGGGAGATGAGAAAGCAGAAGGTTCTGAAGAGGGAGGCAGCCATCGTAGGGCGGGTAAGCGAAGCGCCACCCGCCATTTGCCCGGCGTCGCTTTTGCTTACCGGGCCTACGATAACAGGCTTGTTACTTGCTAATCTGCGCGTGCATCTCCTGCACAGAAATCACCTTCTCGGTGGCATCCGCGTTCAGCGCCATCGCTGTCGCAAAACCGCCGTTCAGGGTAGTGTCATAGTGCACTTTGTACTGCAGCGCGCTGCGGCGAATCAGCTTGGAGTCTTCAATCGCCTGGCGCCCTTCGGTGGTGTTGATGATGTAGGTATATTCGCCATTCTTGATACGGTCCTGAATGTGCGGACGACCTTCATGCACCTTGTTCACCAGACGCGGGTTGATACCCGCTTCACCCAGCACAATCGCGGTGCCGTGGGTCGCATCCAGCTCAAAGCCATACTTCAGCAGCTTCGCCGCCAGGTCCACCACGCGCTCTTTGTCGCCTTCTCGCACGGAGAGCAGCGCACGGCCCTGTTTCTTCATGGTGGAGTTACTGCCCAACTGCGCCTTGGCGAACGCTTCCGCGAAGGTACGGCCCACGCCCATGACTTCACCGGTTGAGCGCATCTCTGGCCCTAACAGCGGGTCAACGCCCGGGAACTTGTTGAACGGCAGCACCACCTCTTTCACCGAGTAGTACGGCGGGATAATCTCTTTAGTTACGCCCTGCTGCGCCAGCGTCTGGCCAGCCATCACGCGCGCCGCCACTTTCGCCAGCGGGATACCGGTGGCTTTGGAGACGAACGGGACGGTACGTGCCGCACGTGGGTTCACTTCAATCAGGTAGACTTCATTGTCTTTCACCGCAAACTGCACGTTCATCAGACCGCGTACCTGCAGCTCGAAGGCCAGTTTCTGCACCTGCTCGCGCATCACGTCCTGAATCTCTTTGCTCAGCGTATAGGCTGGCAGAGAACATGCGGAGTCGCCGGAGTGCACGCCCGCCTGCTCGATGTGCTCCATGATGCCGCCAATCAGCACTCTTTCGCCGTCGCAGATAGCATCCACATCCACTTCTACCGCATCGTCCAGGAAGCGGTCCAGCAGGACTGGCGCATCGTTAGAGACGCTGACCGCCGTCTGGAAGTAACGGCGCAGGTCGGCTTCGTCGTAGACGATCTCCATTGCGCGGCCACCCAGCACGTAGGAGGGGCGCACCACCAGCGGGTAGGTGATCTCTTTGGCCTTTTCAACCGCCTGCTCAATGGTGGTGACGGTGGCGTTAGCCGGCTGTTTCAGCTTCAGACGGTCAACGGCGTGCTGGAAACGTTCGCGGTCTTCCGCACGGTCAATCGCGTCCGGGCTGGTACCGATAACCGGTACACCTGCCGCTTCGAGCGCGCGGGCCAGCTTCAGCGGAGTCTGGCCGCCGTACTGCACGATAACCCCTTTTGGCTTCTCGATACGCACGATTTCCAGCACATCTTCCAGCGTTACCGGCTCGAAGTAGAGGCGGTCGGAGGGGTCGTAGTCAGTCGAGACGGTTTCCGGGTTACAGTTGACCATAATGGTCTCGTAACCGTCTTCGCGCAGCGCCAGGGAGGCATGTACGCAGCAGTAGTCGAACTCGATGCCCTGGCCGATACGGTTTGGACCGCCGCCCAGCACCATGATTTTGTCGCGGTCAACGGACGGGTTCGCTTCGCACTCGTCTTCATAGGTGGAGTACATGTAGGCGGTGTCGGTAGCAAACTCTGCCGCACAGGTATCCACGCGCTTGTAGACCGGGTGCAGGTCGTACTGGTCACGCAGCTTGCGGATCTCCGCTTCGCGTACGCCCGCCAGTTTAGCCAGACGCGCGTCGGCAAAGCCTTTACGCTTGAGCATGCGCAGGAAGTCAGCGTCGAGGCCGTTGATGCCCAGCTCTGCCACCTTCTCTTCCAGACGCACCAGCTCTTCAATCTGCACCAGGAACCAGCGGTCAATGTTGGTCAGGTTGAAGACGCCATCGACGGACATGCCCGCACGGAAGGCGTCGGCGATATACCAGATACGCTCGGCGCCCGCGTCTTTCAGCTCACGACGGATTTTGGTCAGGGCTTCCGGATCATCCAGGCTTACTTTCGGGTCGAAACCGGTGGCGCCCACTTCCAGACCGCGCAGCGCTTTCTGCAGGGACTCCTGCTGGGTGCGGCCAATGGCCATCACTTCGCCGACAGATTTCATCTGGGTGGTCAGACGGTCGTTCGCACCGGCAAATTTCTCGAAGTTGAAGCGAGGAATTTTGGTCACAACGTAGTCGATAGACGGCTCGAACGAGGCCGGAGTACGCCCACCGGTGATGTCGTTCATCAGCTCGTCGAGGGTATAACCCACCGCCAGTTTCGCCGCCACTTTGGCAATCGGGAAGCCGGTGGCTTTCGATGCCAGCGCAGAGGAGCGGGATACACGCGGGTTCATCTCGATAACAATCAGACGACCGTTCTTCGGGTTAACCGAGAACTGCACGTTAGAGCCGCCGGTTTCGACGCCAATCTCACGCAGTACCGCCATCGAGGCGTTACGCATGATTTGGTACTCTTTGTCGGTCAGGGTCTGGGCGGGTGCCACGGTGATGGAGTCACCGGTGTGGATGCCCATGGCGTCGAAGTTTTCAATAGAGCAGACGATGATGCAGTTGTCGTTTTTATCACGCACCACTTCCATCTCATACTCTTTCCAGCCGATCAGCGATTCATCAATCAGCAGCTCGTTGGTTGGAGAAAGATCCAGACCGCGGGCACAAATCTCTTCGAACTCTTCACGGTTGTAAGCGATACCGCCGCCGGTGCCGCCCATGGTGAAGGAAGGACGGATGATGCACGGATAACCCACGTCAGCGGCAACCGCCAGCGCCTCTTCCATATTGTGTGCAATACCGGAACGCGCGGTGTCGAGGCCGATTTTTTTCATTGCCACGTCGAAGCGACGGCGGTCTTCCGCTTTATCAATCGCGTCGGCGGTGGCACCAATCATGGTCACGCCGAACTCTTCCAGCACGCCCTGACGCTCCAGCTCCAGCGCACAGTTCAGCGCCGTCTGGCCGCCCATGGTTGGCAGTACGGCATCCGGACGCTCTTTTTCGATGATTTTGCGTACCACTTCCCAGTGAATCGGCTCGATGTAGGTCGCATCGGCCATTTCCGGGTCGGTCATGATGGTGGCCGGGTTGGAGTTCACCAGAATAACGCGGTAACCCTCTTCACGCAGGGCTTTACACGCCTGGGCGCCAGAGTAGTCAAATTCACAGGCCTGGCCGATAACGATCGGGCCAGCGCCAAGGATCAGGATGCTTTTTATGTCTGTACGTTTTGGCATGGTCTTCTCGGCTCCTGATTATTTAGCGGTCTTACGGTATTGCTCGATAAGTTCGATGAAGTGATCGAACAGCGGCGCGGCATCGTGCGGGCCTGGGCTTGCCTCCGGGTGTCCCTGGAAGCTGAACGCCGGTTTGTCGGTACGATGAATGCCCTGCAGGGTGCCATCGAACAGCGACTTGTGCGTGACGCGCAGGTTGGCAGGCATGGAGGCTTCATCGACAGCAAAACCGTGGTTCTGTGCGGTAATCATTACCGTGTTGTTGTCGATATCTTTCACCGGGTGGTTGCCACCGTGGTGACCGAACTTCATCTTCACGGTTTTCGCACCGCTCGCCAGCGCCAGCAGCTGATGGCCGAGGCAGATGCCGAATACCGGAATGTCGGTTTCAAGGAAAGTTTTAATCGCGTCGATAGCGTAATCGCACGGTGCCGGGTCACCCGGGCCGTTAGAAAGGAAGATCCCGTCCGGGTTCATCTTCAGTACTTCGTCTGCCGGGGTTTTGGCCGGCACAACGGTCAGGCGGCAGCCGCGATCCACCAGCATACGCAGGATGTTGCGCTTGGCGCCGTAGTCGTAGGCCACCACGTGGAACGGCAGCTCTTCCTCTTTTTTCGCTTCCGGCAGTTCGCCAGCCAGCGTCCAGCTACCCTGCGTCCAGCTGTAGGACTCAGCGGTGGTCACTTCTTTTGCCAGATCCATACCGTTCAGACCCGGGAAGGCTTTGGCTTTTTCCTGCGCCAGAGCCGCGTCCAGGTTGTCGCCAGCGATGATGCAGCCATTCTGGGCACCTTTTTCACGCAGCAGACGCGTCAGCTTACGGGTATCGATATCGGCAATCGCCACGATGTTATGGCGTTTCAGGTAGGAAGAGAGGTCTTCAGTACTGCGGTAGTTACTGGCAATCAGCGGCAGGTCACGAATGATCAGACCTTGTGCGTGGACCTGGGAGGACTCTTCATCAGCGGCGTTAGAGCCGACATTACCAATATGGGGATAAGTTAAAGTGACGATTTGGCGGGAATAGGAAGGATCAGTGAGGATTTCTTGATAACCGGTCATTGAAGTATTGAAAACGACTTCCCCAACCGCCGAACCTGTTGCCCCAATGGCCCGACCGATAAACTGGGTTCCGTCTTCCAGAACCAATAGCGCTGACTTAATCAAAACACCCTCCAGAGAATATTCACTCACTTTATTTGCATATTAATTCATAACCAGGGTTCAAATCAATGCAAATCTGCTGCCAGTGGATTTTCGGCAAACGGCGGCATTCTGGAGATTAAGCAGGGGAAAGTCAACTCAAAAAGTGGGTTTTGTCTGTCATTTTTATGCCATTGGTGGGAAAGACAGTTATTAACGGGCAAAAAGATCAACTAAATCACCTGGGAAAACGCTTGCTAACCCATTTTATTGTTAGAACTGCCGTTGCGGTCCAAAAAAGTGGACCATTTGGTCAAAATTCACAATTTTGAAACAAAAATAGAGGTGAAAAAGAAGATTTATGGGAAGTTAATATAAAAATTATGCCAAAGACTTCAAAATTAAAGGGCAATAAAATATTGCCCTTTGCAATCAATTAATTACGACTGCAATAACCACATCACGAAGGGTAACTATGATTACAAGTTTTTAAGATCAAGCACATCTCGCATGTCAAAAAGACCATCTTTTTTGCCTTTCAACCAAATAGCAGAACGTACAGCCCCATTTGCAAAAGTCATACGACTGGAAGCCTTATGGGTGATTTCAACGCGCTCACCAATATCGGCAAACATCGCGGTATGTTCGCCTACAATGTCACCGGCACGCACCGTGGCAAAACCAATGGTGCCCGGAACGCGTTCGCCGGTATGACCTTCACGGGTGTAGACGGCACACGTTTTCAGATCCTTATCCATCGCCTGGGCAATCGCCTCGCCCATCGCCAGGGCCGTACCTGACGGTGCATCCACTTTGTAGCGATGGTGCGCTTCAACGATCTCGATATCGGTATAGTCGCCCATCACCTTCGCCGCTTTCTCCAGCAGCTTGAGCATCACGTTCACGCCCACGCTGAAGTTGGCCGCAAATACGACAGGGATGACTTTCGCCGCATCCTGAATCGCCTGTTTGCCCGCATCGTCAAAACCGGTGGTGCCGATCACCATGCCCTTGCCGTGCTGGCGGCAAAACGCCAGGTGATGCAGCGTGCCTTCCGGGCGCGTAAAATCGATAAACACGTCAAAGTCATCTTTTACTGCATCAAGGCTGCTCTGCACGGTAACGCCCGTCTTAGCCACGCCTGCCAGCTCACCGGCATCCGCGCCTAATAAAGAAGAGCCTTCGCGCTCCAGCGCGGCGCCAAGCGCAACGCCGTCCATCTGCAGCGTAGCCTGAATTAACTGACGGCCCATACGGCCACCCGCGCCCGCAATTGCGACACGGACCTGTGCATCATGCATAGTTATTCTCTTACGTTAAAATGATGTAAATCGTTTCCAGAGTAACCAGCCAGCAAGATTGCCGCCATCTGAAAACGCCGATAATTAGAATTTAATGATAAAACGGGTCAGATATCAGTAAAAAACATAGGCGTCAGCGAAAACCGCACGATTCACGCACCACCAGCGTAGGGGGCAGGATGATCCGCTTTGGCGGCTCGTCATTCCCTTGAATGCGGCTAAAGAGCAGCTCGCCCGCCTTACGACCGATCTCTTTGGCGGCCACGGAGACCGTGGTTAACGCAGGCTGAACCAGTCCCGCTTCGGTAATGTCATCGAACCCGACCAGCGCAAAATCACTGCCCGGCTCGCGCCCCAGCTTGCGTAAACTCTGCATAACGCCCAGCGCCACGATGTCCTGGTAACAGATAGCCGCTGTGATCTGCGGATGGCGCGACAGCAGAGCCAGCGCAACGCGCGCCCCGTCACTTTGGCTGGCCTGGGCGGTGACGATCCACTCCGGATTCGGCGTTACGCCATACTCCAGCAGCTTGCTGGTAAATCCCCCGAGGCGCTGCGCCCGCGAGCCGGAGCGCGCGCTTCCTCCGATAAAAGCGATATGGCGATGGCCCATCCGCAACAGATGCTCCGTGGCTAACTGGGTGCCGAGGAAGTTATCAGTGCCAACGAAATCAAAATCTGGATCGTTCAGCGGGCGCACCACCATAATCGCCGGAATAGTGCGGCGCTTCAGGCCATCAAAAAAGGCCTGCGGCGTTTCGCGCGCGGCACACAGCACCATGCCGCAGACGTTGTTGCGCATCAGTGAATCAACAAACTTCTGCTGGCGCGATGAAGACTCTTCGCTGTTGGCCAGGAACAGCAGCAGGTCGTGGCGCTCCATCTCGTGGCTCAGCCCCGCCGTCATTTCGCCGTAGAAGGGGTTGGTAATATCGTGAAGCAGCAGCCCGACCTGGTTACTTCGCCGGTTGCGCAGATTAGCCGCCGTCTGGTTATAGACGTAGCCCGTCTCGTCCAGCGCCCTGAGTACTTTCTCCCGCGTGGCCTGGGAGATCCGCCCCTTGTTGCACAGCACCATTGATACCGTTGCAGTTGATACGCCTGCCCGTTTTGCCACGTCCGCCAGCGTTATTCCCGTCATGGTGACTCCTTTTTTCTTTAGATTAATCGAATAACCTAATTTTTGCATTTTTCCCTGTGACCTCCTTCACAGAACCGCCGCAGATTACCCGTAAATGCCGCGGAATGCCGGGTTAATCGCGTTAACCACTCTTTTCAAAGTCGGTTAATCGAATAACCTAATCAATATTGAAGGAGAGAGACTATGACCACCTACGATAAACACCCTGAAGTCAACATAAGCGGCTTCGACCACCGCGCCTGGCAGGGCTGGGAGGCGATTGGACGTACGCTTGCACAGCAACAGCGCCCGAAACGCACCGTGCTGGTTATCGACTGCTATCCCGGCGTACGTCTCGACGAACTGGAGCAGATGTTGTTCTCATCGCTCCGTCCGGCGCTGACGATTAATGCCGAACGGGCCCGCCGCGATGAGGATGCGCTGCATGCGATGCTGGCGCGTAACCTCACCGATGACCGCGTTTTTGGCGTGCTTTCATGCCACCAGCTAGTGGAATTTATGGACAGGGAGAGGCTAAAGGCTCTGCAAGAGCAGGTCACCGCTTGTGAAGAGGGGCTGGTGGTGATTTATGGCTCCGGCGCTGCCCTGGTCCATCCGGGCGACGTGCTGGTCTACGCCGATCTGCCGCGCTGGGAAATTCAGCAGCGTATGCGCAAAGGCGAGCTGGGCAACTGGGGTGTCGAAAACCAGACTGAAGATATGCTCCGCCGTTATAAGCGCGCCTTCTTTATTGAGTGGCGGGTGTTCGATCGCCACAAAACACCGCTGCTTAAACGCGCTGATTTCCTGCTGGATACCACCCTCGCTAACGCACCGGCGATGGTCTGCGGAGACGCCCTGCGCGCGGGCCTGGCGCACACCACCCGGCGTCCTTTCCGCGTGGTGCCCTTCTTCGATCCCGGCATCTGGGGCGGCCAGTGGATGAAACAACAGTTCGATCTCGATCCCGCCGCGCCCAACTACGCGTGGTGTTTTGATTGCGTGCCCGAGGAAAACAGCCTGTTACTGCGTTTTGGCGCGGTGCGGATCGAGATCCCCTCCCAGAACCTGGTTCTGCTTCAGCCCCGATCGCTGCTGGGGGAAAAGGTTCACGCCCGGTTTGGCGCGGAATTCCCAATCCGCTTCGACTTTCTCGATACCATCGGCGGGCAGAACCTGAGCTTTCAGGTGCACCCGGTAACGGAGTACATCCAGCAGCAGTTCGGTATGCACTACACCCAGGATGAGAGTTACTACATTCTGGAGGCGGAGCCCGGCGCGGTGGTTTACCTGGGCACCGTGAGCGGCACCCACCCACAGGCAATGATGGACGATCTCAAACGCGCCGCTCAGGGTGAAAAAGCCTTCGATGACGCCCGCTTTGTGAACAAGATCCCGGCGCATAAACACGATCACTTCCTGATCCCCGCCGGCACGGTTCACTGCTCAGGTTCCGGCACGATGGTGCTGGAGATCAGCGCCACGCCTTACATTTTCACCTTCAAACTCTGGGACTGGGGCCGTCTCGGCATGGACGGTCTGCCCCGCCCTGTTCACCTCGAGCATGGCGAGCAGGTCATTGACTGGCAGCGTGACACCCGCTGGGTACAGAAGCATCTCATGAACCAGTTTGAGCCTGTCAGCGAAGGAAAGGGCTGGCGCGAAGAGCGCACCGGCCTGCACGAACGCGAATTTATTGAAACCCGCCGTCACTGGTTCAGCGAACCAGTCCTGCACAACACGGAAGGCGGCGTAAACGTGCTGAACCTGGTGGAGGGGGCAGAAGCGCGAGTGGACAGTCCTGACAACGCCTTTGAACCCTTCGTGGTGCATTACGCCGAAACCTTTATCGTCCCTGCTGCCGTGGGCGAATACCGCATCTCTCCCTGGGGTAAAGGCATCGGCCAGCAGCTGGCCACCGTTAAAGCCTGGGTAAGGGGGTAAGCATGATTCAGTTTATCGTTGCCACACACGGCCCCCTGGCCGCCGCGCTGCTGGAAAGCGGGGAGATGGTCTATGGCGAACTGCCAAATCTACGCGCCGTATGCCTCACCGGAGAGAGAGGCATTGAAGGATTTCGCCATGATTTCACTACCGCTCTGGCACAGGCCAGCGAGGGGGCCAGCGGCATTTTGGTGCTGTGCGATATGCAGAGCGGCACGCCCTGGAACGTGGCCTGCGAAGCCGCGTTTAACCCCTTAACCCAGCCGCCCATCGCCGTGGTAGCGGGGGTGAATTTCCCGATGCTGCTGCAAACCGATGAGGTCGCTGAGCTGGACGATGTGCAACACGCCGCCGCACAGCTTCTTGAACTGACTTTCCCCACGCTCATCCAGGCCAGGCCCGTGGTGACCGAACAGACAGACGATTTTTAAGGAGAGAGCTATGACGATTTCTTTCGTACGCATTGATGACAGGGTAATCCACGGCCAGCTGGTCACACGCTGGGCAAAAGAGCTGCCCTGCGACGGCATCGTCGCCATTGACGATGCCGTCGCGGCCGACCCACTGCTCTCGTCGGTCATGAAAGGGGCGGTATCCGATACCAAAGTGTGGCTATTTGATACCGCTACGGCCATTGAGAAGCTGCCGAAGGTCATTGCCAGCGAGAAACGCTATTTCGTGATCGGCAAATCACCGGTCACGCTGCAGCGCATTGAACAGGCGGGCATTAGCCTGAAAAACAGCAACGGGAAAATTAATGTCGGGCCAATGAGCGCCCGCGCCAACACCACGACCATCGGGCCTAACCAGTCCGTCAGCGCTGAGGAGGCCGCAGCCTTTGAGTGGCTTGCCGAACAGGGCCATGTGATTGAGTTTCGCCTGGTGCCGGATGCCAGCTTCTTTAGCTGGCAGGACGCTAAACAAAAAATAAAATAAGGAGCCAGAAATGATTGTCGAAGCATCATTAATCGGCCTGTTTTGCTATCTCGGGGCGCTCAGCAGTCCCTGGCTGTTCGGCCTGACAGGCGGCTGGTATCTCATCTCCAGGCCGTTGATTTCGGGCATGCTGGTAGGGCTTATCCTTGGCGACGTAAAAACCGGTATCATGATTGGCGTGGCGGTTCAGGCTGTCTATATCGCCATGGTCACCCCGGGCGGCTCGATGCCAGCGGATTTAAACTTCGTCGCCTGGCCTGCGATAGCCCTTGGCATTCTCTCCGGTAAAGGTCCCGAAGTCGCCGTTGCCCTGGCAGCCACCATTGGCATCGCCGGCACCATCCTCTTTAACGCCATGATGGTCCTGAATTCGTACTGGAACCACCGGGCGGATGTTGCGCTGGAACGCGGCGACGAACGGGGACTCTTTCTCAACAGCGCGATCTGGCCGCAGGCGATGAACTTCTTACTGCGCTTTGTTCCGGCCTTCATCGCGGTCTATTTTGGTGCCCAGTACATCAGCAGCTTTATGGATAGCCTGCCACAAACCGTGCTCTCCACGATGAACGTGCTGGGCGGCATCCTGCCTGCCGTGGGCATCGCCATTCTGTTAAAGCAGATCATCAAAAGCTATACCATGCTCATCTACTTCCTGGTCGGTTTCGTCTGCATTGTCTTTCTGAAGCTGAACATGGTGGCGCTGGTGATTGTCGGCGCGCTGCTGGCGCTGATCCATTACAACTACAAGCCGGAGGCACCGCAACCCGTTGCCGCAAGACCGACGCACGACGACGAGGATGAATTCTGATGGAAGAACGTAAACTCACCCGTAAGGATCTGCGCCGCTGCTGGCGGGCATGGATGATGCATAACCTGTCGTCGATGAGCTTTGAACGCCTGGAATCCTTCGGCTTTTGCCTGAGCATGCTGCCGGTGGCAAAAAAGCTCTATCCGGACGCAACGCAGCGCACCGAAATGCTGCGCCGTCATGCCTCGTTCTACAACACAGAACCGCAGATTGGCGCGATAGTTAACGGCATGGTGCTGGGCCTGGAAGAGAAAAAAGCCAACGGTGAACCCATTGACGGCGACACCATCAATACCCTGAAGGTGGGCCTGATGGGGCCGATCGCCGGCATCGGCGATTCAATGATCCCCGGCATGCTGATCCCCATTTTGCTGAGTATCGGAATGGCGCTGGCGGCGGGGGGGAATATTCTCGGGCCGCTTTTTTATGCTATTGCCTGGCTGGCGATCGTGCTCCCTGGCTCCTGGTTCCTGTTTCTTAAGGGCTACCGGATGGGTTCCGGCTCGGTGGAGATGCTGGTAAGCAGCAAATCCGCACGCCTGCGTGAGGCGCTCTCGCTGCTGGGGGTGTTCGTCATGGGCGGCGTGGCGGCAAGCTACGTGAAGCTGGGCACCGGGCTGGAGTTCATCACTAAAGATGGGGTGAATATCCACGTTCAGCAGATGCTCGATGGGATCTTCCCGCAGTTGCTGCCGCTGGCGGTCGTGCTCGGCACCTGGTATGTGATGGCAAAAAAAGGGGTCTCGCCGGTGAAAGCCATGCTGCTACTGCTGGTGCTGGCCGCGCTTGGCGTGGCATCCGGTCTGTTTGCCGGTTAAACGAGCCGGGGCGATGCCCCGGCTTACGTTACGGATGGAAGTTGCGCCATAACTCCGCCGTTTTATCCGGGCGGGAGATAAACTGAAAGCGGGCGGGATCGTCAATAAACTGCTGGTAGACAGGCGCATCGGTGATGCCAAACTCGCTGTAGCAGCGCGGCGTAATCATCTGCAGCCTGCCTGCCATATAATGCTTATTATGTTGCCAGACGATATGCCTCCCCTGCACCAGCGGATACCAGGCGAGCCCCCTGCGGGCGCGAATGGCCTCATACTCAAAGCCATATTCTCTGTCGCACCAGGCGCCAAAGGTTAAGGGCTCCTCCGGCGAGGCGGAAATAGTGGCATGGCCCCACCCCGGCGGCACCAGTACCTTTTCACCCGGCCCCGCCAGCACCGCAAAGCAGCGGCCGGGATCGTCATCAACATACTCTTGCATGTAGACGATCGCTTTCCCCTGCCAGATCTCATACAGTTCGGGCGGTGACCATCCACTGTGTTGGCTGATACGGTGAACATGCCCCTGGCTACGCACCGGCTCATCGCCGAGCGTACCCGCGGCATAGGTGACCACGCCAAACAGCAGTTTCCGCTTTTCCAGCTTCTCTCTGTCTGCAAGCCTCGCCACGTCCATCGCGATGGCATACACCTGCTCTGGCCCTTCGCAGTCCGGATTGCGCAGCGACGGACGGATCTGATCCAGCGTTCGGATCTCTGGCATCGGGCCAGTGACGTCGCCTCCGTAGCTAAAACCTAATGGACGGTGTGTAATGGTCATATCCAGCCCAACGTTAAGCATGGCTGACCTCCCATCCCTGTGGGTGAAGTTCAGCGGCAAATACGCGAAGCGCATAACCGCCGGCCAATGCCACCTGGGGTGGCGGGGTAATATCAGGATTCATGTTTATCTCCGGCCCGAGGAGAACAACATAACAAGCTTACCAGATTAACCTGTCCCCCTCCCGCGAAGCCTTCCGCTCTGTCGGGTTAATCACACTCCAGTTACGCCTGCTCGTGAAGGGCATAAGTGATGACCAGCTGCCCTTTTTTTATTTTCATCCCCAGGATCTCCATTTCACCTATTTCCGCCAGCTGGCTAACATGCGTTCCGCCACAGGCATAAGCCGGAAGATCGCCAAAGCGAACCTGGCGTCTGCCCGCTTCCATTGCTGTATGACGGGGCAGATTGTCCGCTTTCCAGCCGTCAATAAGAACTGTCAGCGCGCTGGCATCAGGCATTGCGCTCTTAAGATCCCGGGCCGTAAAGGTAATCCTTCCTTCACCGGGCCAGTGGTGGGCTTTTACCGGTTCCCAACCACATCGCTCGCCGGCATAACCGATCAAATGGCCTGCGCTGTGCCAGCGGGAATGTCGCACCCGCGCACTTTTATCCACCTGAATGTCCACCTCACCAGGCATAAGCGGCCGGGCCAGAATGTGAATGACCTGCTCTCCACGCAGGTTCACGCTCTCCACCGCGATCCCGGCGATGAAGCCCCGATCTGCTGGTTGTCCGCCACCCTGCGGATGGAAAAGGGTTTGATCCAGCTCGACGGCGTAACGGCCATCCGCCTCTTCAGTGCAACGGATGACTTTCGCGCGGCCTTCCGTCGCTTCACTGGTGTAATAAAGTCGTTCTGTCATGGTTGTTCTCCTCTGTACCCTGACAGTATATTCATCACTTAAGCATCGATAATCTGGCTTTCAAACAATGCACTCTTGCCTGGTATACACAAATGAAACCTGCACTGCTTCCCGATCTCGCGACCTT
Organism: Leclercia sp. M50; assembly: GCF_037150775.1. Classification (NCBI taxonomy): domain Bacteria; kingdom Pseudomonadati; phylum Pseudomonadota; class Gammaproteobacteria; order Enterobacterales; family Enterobacteriaceae; genus Leclercia; species Leclercia sp. M50. The sequence continues at coordinate 61,270 of NZ_JBBCPK010000006.1, read as the reverse complement.
CGTTACCATTGTCGAACATGGCAATTTTTCAACCGTAGCCCGTATTACGGGCGCGACCCCCTCAGCGATCAGCCGTTGTGTTTCACGCCTGGAGAAGGAGATGGGGTGTAAGTTACTGAACCGTACCACGCGCAAACTGGCACTTACCGAAACCGGAAAATCGGTCTATGAACACGCCCTGGATATGCTGGACGCGGCACAACAGGCAATGGATTCCGGCAGCAGTCTGCAAACTATTGCGCAGGGAAAGCTCACGATAAGCGTACCGAAAGCCGTGGGACGGTTCGTGATCCATCCGCTGATGCCAGCATTCCTGGCGCGCTATCCGCAAATAGATGTCTGCCTGCGCCTGGAAGATCGCTACATGGATCTGATCGATGACGGTGTCGATCTGGCATTACGGATCACCGATACCCCTTCGCCAGGCCTGTACGGAAAACCGCTGATGCCGGTAACCCATATTATTTGCGCGACGCCAGAATACCTTCGTCGCGCAGGCACGCCTCAGCATCCGCACGACCTCCGGGGGCATAGCTGTATTTCGCTCGGTGAAACCCCGGCCGATTCACGCTGGAAATTTACCTCACAGGGAAAAACGGAGATGGTACAGACGCACGGCCGCTACGCGGCTAACCACACGGGCGTGCGGCTGGATGCGGTCAAACACCATGTAGGTATCGGGAGTTTACCGCTGTTTACGGCGCGTGAGGCGCTTGAAAAAGGGGAAATTGTACAGGTTCTGCCGGAGTGGACGTTTATCAGCAGCTATTCGGGCGATTTATGGCTGCTCTGGACGCGTAACAAGCATATGCCAGCCAGAATGCGAGCCATGATCAACTATCTGAATGAAAAAATGCCAGTCACCTGATGACTGGCATTTTCAAACCTTATTCTACTTCGCGGGCGTCGATTCGCAGCTCTTTCGGGACTTCGAAGACGATGTTCTCTTCGCGCCCTTCCAGCGGAACGGCTTCACCCCCACCCAACTCCTGAAGGCGAGCAATCACGTTCTGCACCAGAATATCCGGCGCGGAAGCCCCGGCGGTGACACCGACACAGGCCGCGTTTTTAACCCACGCTTCCTGGATGTCCGTCGCGTCGTCAATCAGGAACGCCGCCTTGCCCATTCGCTGCGCCAGTTCGGCCAGACGGTTGGAGTTAGAGGAGTTTTTCGAGCCGACCACCAGCACCACATCCGCCTGTTCAGCCAGGGCACGCACCGCTTCCTGACGGTTAGTGGTTGCATAGCAGATATCATCTTTACGCGGCCCGACGATTTTCGGGAAGCGCTGGCGCAGGGCGTCAATCACATCCGACGTATCATCAACCGAAAGCGTGGTCTGCGTCATAAACGACAGACGGGCTTCGTTTTTCACGTTCAGCGTCAGGACATCTTCCGGGGACTCAACCAGATACATCCCCCCTTCCGGGTTGCTGTACTGGCCCATGGTTCCTTCGACTTCCGGATGACCGGCGTGGCCAATCAGGATCGACTCTTCACCACGACGGCTGGCGCGGGCCACTTCCATATGCACTTTCGTCACCAGCGGACAGGTAGCGTCGAATACGGTCAGATCGCGGCTTTTGGCTTCGTTACGCACGGCCTGGGAAACGCCATGCGCGGAGAAGATCAGAATAGCGCCGTCCGGCACTTCGCTGATTTGCTCGATAAAGATCGCCCCACGCTCGCGCAGACTGTCGACCACGTAGCGGTTGTGTACCACTTCATGGCGCACGTAAATCGGCGCGCCGTAGATCTCCAGCGCGTTTTCAACAATGCTGATAGCGCGGTCTACACCGGCGCAGAAGCCGCGCGGGTTAGCCAACAGGATCTGCATTTCAGGCCTCCAGTGCCGGATCGATTTCCAGCACTTCTACATCAAAATGAACGGTACGCCCGGCAAGCGGATGGTTGAAGTCAACGGTAATCGAGTCGCCGTTGATTTCACGGATCACACCTGGCATTTCGCTGCCATCCATAGCGGTAAAGAGCATAATCGCCCCGATCTCAGGCTCTCCTGCATCCATAAATTCACGACGCGAGAAGTACTGGATCAGGTCCGGGGACGGCACGCCAAACGCTGCATCCGGCTCCAGTGAAAAGCTTTTTTTATCCCCCTCTTTCAGCCCCAGCAGCTGTTGCTCAAGACCTTCAGACAGAGAGGTATCACCCAGACGGAACAGCGCCGGTTTGCCGTTATTGCGGGTGGACTCCGCCGTGGAGCCATCATCGAGTTTCAGCGTGAAATGAACCAGCATCGCGCTGTTGGACTGTACGGATTTAGACATGCAGAGTGCTCACTCATTTTGCCCGGTGGCGCTGCGCTTACCGGGCCTACTCATCGTAGGCCGGTGCAAGCGCAGCGCCGCCCGGCGGGTTTGTTACGCCTGCTCTTTCGCTGCGGGCTTCGGCAAGAAGCCTTCCAGCACAATCAGCGCCGCACCGATACAAATCGCCGTATCGGCCAGATTGAAGGTGGCGAAGTGCCAGTTGCCGACGTAGAAGTCGATCATATCGACCACAAAGCCGTGCCACAGACGGTCGAACAGGTTACCCAGCGCGCCGCCAATGATCAGCGCGTAGGCGATGTTGTTCAGCTTTTGCGTGGCTTTCGAACGGTACATCAGCACGGCCAGTACCACGCAGATACCGAGGGCGATACCGGCAAAGAACCAGCGCTGCCAGCCGCCGCTGTCCGCAAGGAAGCTAAACGCTGCGCCATAGTTACGCGCATAGTGCAGATTAAGCGACGGGAACAGCGGAACCGTATCCCCCAGAGCAAAATTCTGGAGGATCAGGTACTTGCTGCCCAAATCAATAATCAGCACGACCACCACCAGCCACAGCCAGCGCAGCCCTGTTGAAGAGAGTGATTTACTCATCAGGCAAACTTACGTTTTTCGCCATCACCGGCGACGTTGCTGACACAGCGTCCGCAGATCTCTGCGTGTTCCGCCACCTGACCGACATCGGTCGTGTAGTGCCAGCAGCGCGGGCACTTCTCGCCGTCGGCTTTCGCCAGCGCCACTTTCAGCCCTTTGAGCAGTTCGCTCTGCTGGGCATCAGCGCTCGCATCGGCATAATCCGCAACTTTTGCACCGGAGGTCAACAGGACAAATCGTAATTCATCACCCAGCGCCGTCAGCTTCGCCGCCAGCTCTGGTTCAGCGAACAGGGTTACTGCCGCTTCCAGAGAGCCGCCCACTTTCTTGTCGGTACGCGCCTGCTCGATGACTTTGTTCACTTCGCCGCGAACTTTCAGCAGCTCGTCCCAGAAGGCATCGTTCATGGCTTCGGTTTCGCCCAGACCAAACAGACCTTCATACCACTCGCCGGTGAAGACATACTTCTCACGGTCGCCTGGCAGGTAGCCCCAGATCTCATCTGCGGTGAAGGACATGATCGGCGCCATCCAGCGCACCAGCGCTTCTGCGATGTGGTACAGCGCAGTCTGGCAGCTACGACGCGCCACGCTGTCCGCTTTAGCGGTGTACTGACGGTCTTTGATGATGTCGAGGTAGAACGAGCCCATCTCGATGGAGCAGAAGCGCATCAGGCGCTGCACCACTTCGTGGAAGTCGTAGGAGTCGTACGCCTTGACGATATCTTCCTGCGCCGCCTGGGCACAGCCTACCGCCCAGCGATCCAGCACCACCATCTCTTCCGGTTTCACCATATCTTTTGCCGGATCGAAACCATTCAGGTTCGCCAGCAGGAAACGCGCGGTGTTACGGATACGACGATAGCTGTCGGCAGCACGCTTCAGGATCTCGTCAGAAACCGCCATTTCGCCGGTGTAGTCGGTGGATGCCACCCAGAGACGCAGAATATCCGCGCCCAGCTTGTTCATCACGTCCTGCGGAGAAACGGTGTTACCGATAGATTTAGACATCTTGCGGCCCTGACCATCGACGGTGAAACCGTGGGTCAGTACCTGACGGTAAGGCGCTTTGCCCTTCATGGCGGTGGAGATCATCAGGGATGACATGAACCAGCCGCGGTGTTGGTCAGAACCTTCCAGATACATGTCGGCAGCGTGACCGGCAAACTCAGGACGCACGTCAACCACGGAGGCGTGGGTAGACCCGGAGTCGAACCAGACGTCCAGCGTATCCGGCACCTTCTCGTAGTTATCCGCATCTGCGCCCAGGATGTCGCGGGAATCGAGATCCCACCACGCCTGAATGCCGTCCACTTCAACGCGCTTAGCCACTTCTTCCATCAGCTCCAGCGTGCGCGGGTGCAGCTCCTGGGTCTCTTTATGCACGAACAGAGACATCGGTACGCCCCAGGTACGCTGACGGGAGATACACCAGTCAGGACGGTTCGCCACCATGGACTCGATACGCGCCTGGCCCCAGTCCGGGATCCACTGCACGCCTTTGATCTCTTTCAATGACTGCGCGCGCAGGCCTTTCTGGTCCATGCTCACAAACCACTGCGGGGTCGCACGGAAGATGATCGGCGTTTTGTGGCGCCAGCAGCATGGATAGCTGTGCTGCATTTTTTCAACGTGCAGCAGCGAGCCGTTGTCGCGCAGCATGTTGACGATGATATCGTTGGCTTTAAAGACGTTAACACCGTCCAGCGTCGGGTATGTGCCAGGCAGGTACGCGCCATCCGGGCCAACCGGGTTAGCGATTTCCAGACCGTACTGCAGGCTGATGTTGTAGTCGTCCGGGCCGTGGCCACCGGCGGTATGTACCGCACCGGTACCCGCTTCCAGGGTAACGTGCTCGCCCAGGATCGCTGGAACATCGAAATCGAGGAACGGATGCTTAAAGCGCATCAGCTCCAGCTCAGCGCCCTTCACGGTGCCGAGTACCTTATAGTCGGTGATATTCGCGCGCTTCAGCACGCTCTCAACCAGATCTTTCGCCAGAATCAGCGCGCGGCCTTCAACCTGTACCAGCGCATATTCGAACTCCGCAGAGAGGGAGATCGCGCGGTTGGCAGGCAGGGTCCACGGCGTGGTGGTCCAGATGACCAGCGAGATTGGGCCGTTGACGCCCGGCAGACCAAATTTGCCCTGCAGCGCATTCTGATCGACGCCTTCAAAGGCTACGTCGATGGACGGAGAGGTTTTGTCGTAATACTCAACCTCTGCCTCTGCCAGCGCAGAGCGGCAGTCCACACACCAGTGCACCGGCTTAGCGCCTTTGTGCAGGTGGCCGTTGCCGATGATTTTACCCAGCGCACGGATGATGTTGGCTTCGGTTTTGAAGTCCATGGTCAGGTACGGGTGCGACCAGTCGCCCAGTACGCCCAGACGGATAAAGTCTTTACGCTGACCATCCACCTGCGTGGCGGCATATTCGCGGCATTTAGCACGGAATTCAGCAGCGGTGAATTTTTCACCCGGCTTGCCAAACTCCTGCTCCACTTTCAGCTCGATCGGCAGACCGTGGCAGTCCCAGCCTGGAACGTAAGGCGAGTCATAGCCCATTAAGCCTTTAGACTTAACGATAATGTCTTTCAGAATCTTGTTTACAGAGTGACCAATATGAATGCTGCCATTCGCATAGGGAGGGCCATCATGCAGAATGAAAGTTTTTTTACCTTTTTTGGCTGCACGGATGATGCCGTACAGGTCATCATCGGTCCAACGCGCCAGCATTCCCGGTTCGCGCTTGGCGAGATCGCCGCGCATCGGGAACCCTGTTTCCGGCAAATTCAGGGTTGATTTATAGTCACTCATCAGATTCTCGGTTCCGTATTTATATCTCAGGCATTAAGCCGGGTTCGATAGCCCAAATATTTCGCGGGCTGTTAATTCATCTCTCGCGATTTGCGCTTTCAGCTCATCAAGCGAGGCGAATCGCTGCTCATTGCGTATTTTTTTACGCAGGATTACATCTATATGGCGACCGTAGAGGTCCATTACAACGTCCAGCAAATGCACTTCGAGCTGCTGGCGCACGCCAGCAACTGTCGGACGGGTACCAATATTGGCAACACCCGGTAAAGGCTTATCACCCAGCCCCGTCACTTCTACCGCATAAACCCCTTTAACCGGGGAAACCTGACGGCGCAGCGGTACATTCGCCGTAGGGAAACCAATGGTGCGACCCAGTTCATCGCCGTGCACGACGCGTCCGGAAATGGAGAACGGGCGTCCGAGCAGTTTTGCGGCGGTATCCAGATCGTCATCGGCTAAAGCCTGGCGAACCGCCGTGCTGCTGATGCGCACGCCGCCTTCGCAAAAGGTCTGGGTGCTGGTGACGTCAAAGCCATACTCCAGACCAGCCTTCTGTAATAGCAAGAAATCCCCCTGACGACCAGCGCCAAAGCGGAAATCATCACCCACCGCCAAAAACTGTACCCCGAGGCGATCGACCAGCAGGTCGCCAACAAAATTTTGTGCCGTCAGGGCGGCAAAGCGTCGGTCGAACCGGACGCACAGGACATAGTCCACGCCACACTGAGCCAGATAGCGTAATTTTTCACGCAGACGGGTCAGTCGCGCAGGCGCCTTCTCGCTGGCGAAGAGCTCCAGCGGCTGCGGTTCAAAAATCATTACGACGACCGGCAGACCCCGTGCCCGTCCCTCTTCACGCAATCCCTGCAACAGCACCTGATGCCCACGATGCACGCCGTCGAAATTACCAATAGTCAGCACACACCCGTGCGGGGCCTGACTGAGATTATGTATGCCGCGTATCAGCTTCATGACTGGCTCAAAACAGTGAAAATCGCCAGAGTATACCTTGTACAGCGGTTAAGGTTAACCGGCGATTGTTGCCGCAAAACAGAAAGCTGTAATGATTTCATCATGCTGACCTTTCAGAGCGAAAAAAACTGTCGGCAGATAACGTTTTTTGTGCCGAAAAGCTGTATTCAGACACGACAAGCTGGTAGAATCCTGCGCCATCACTACGTAACGTAGCGTCGCCACATTAACGGCGCTTATTTGCACAAATCCATTGACAAAAGAAGGTATAGAGGGCATATTCCTCGGCCTTTGAATTGTCCACATAGATCATATTTGGGAGTTGGACCTTGGCTAATATCAAATCAGCTAAGAAACGTGCTATCCAGTCTGAAAAGGCTCGTAAGCACAATGCAAGCCGTCGCTCTATGATGCGTACTTTCATCAAGAAAGTATACGCAGCTATCGAAGCTGGCGACAAAGCTGCTGCGCAGAACGCATTTAACGAAATGCAACCAATCGTGGATCGTCAGGCTGCTAAAGGTCTGATCCACAAAAACAAAGCAGCGCGTCATAAGGCTAACCTGACCGCGCAGATCAACAAACTGGCTTAATCGCTATTTGTTGTTGCTTGTTTTAAAAGAACCCGCTTAATGCGGGTTTTTTTATGCCTTCAGAGTACCGGTGGCGTAAACAGCGCAGCGTAATCCTGATTACAGATACGTTGCACCGCCGGATGCTGGATCATTCTTTCGGCAAAAATGGCGTGATACTCTTCCATCACGTTGTCCACCCGGCCTATCTCGGTAATCTTCTCATCCGCATAGAGATCCTGCGCATAGAGCGTCGGGGCGACAAAAATGGCGTTATGCGCTTCCCCGAACGCTTTCATCAATGCGGCATCGTCAAACTCACCCAGAATTTCAACGTTCAGCCCCTGGGAGTTAAACCAGTTCAGCAGCTTGCGTCCCAGCATCGAACGACGCCCGGGAACCAGTAAACGGCGCTCTTCCAGACAGGCGGGGAACGGTTTTTCTGGCGGCGGATTGCTGCACCAGAAGCTGACGCCGCATTCGCCAATCTTCACCGAAAAAAGGCCTTCCTGCTGTGTCGAGTCGATGGGGCAGTCAGAGATAATCATATCCAGCTTATGCTGGCTCAGCTGCTCCAGCAGCATCTCGTGCGTCGATTCAAAACAGCGCAGGTGGATCTGCTCATCCTTCACGACTGCCGCATCCAGCACCCCGCTGACCAGCCGCTTTGACAGCGCATCTGCAATGCCCACATCAAAAAGCAGGTTCGACTCCTTACGGTAATTCACAATATCGAGCATCTCCTGGCTCAGGGTGAACATTTTGTCGGCGTAGCGAAACACCAGTTCACCCAGTTCGCTTGGCTCAATACCGCGCCCCTTACGCTTGAAGAGCTTGCCCTGCAGGCGCTCCTCCAGCGCTTTTATCTGCCCGGTAATCGTCTGCGGCGTCAGGTAGAGCGCCTCTGCAGCGCCGACAACCGACCCCTCTTTGTAGACATGCCAGAAGTAGTAAAGATGGTTGTAGTTAAGATGAGACATATGATCCTCGCTCCCTGATTGTGTTAACGGGAGGGCTGCCTGTCCCTCCCGGAGTCCCGTTACGCCGGATGCGCCTGCGAGGGCAATTTCGTCTTCAGCAACATATAACCTACAAACGCAGCCAACAGCGATCCGGTTAAGATAGCCAGCTTAGCCCAGATGATAAGCTCAGGGGCATTCGCGCCAAACGCCAGTGTTGAGATAAAGATCGACATAGTAAAGCCGATCCCGCACAGCACGCCGACGGCCATGATCTGCCGGCAGGTGGTTCCGTGCGGCAGGGTGGCAAGCTTCAGTTTCAGCGCCATCCAGCAGAAGAGGCCAATCCCCAGCGGCTTACCGATAAACAGCCCGGCGATGATCCCCAGCGGCAGCATCGACATCAATCCATCCAGCGTGACGCCCTCAAGGGAAACACCCGCGTTTGCGAAGGCGAAAAGCGGCAGGATCATAAAGGCGACCCACGGATGCAGCACGTGCTCGAGCTGCTTCGCCGGCGATTTACCCTCTTGCGCCTTCAGCGGCACGAAGAAACCGATAATCACGCCGGCCAGAGTGGCATGCACGCCCGATTTCAGTACAGCCGTCCACAGCACCATACCCACCAGGAGATAGATACCAATGCGACGGACATTGCAGATATTGAGCAGCGCCAGTACCGCGATGGCCGCCGCCGCAACCGCCAGCGACAGCACCGACAGCTCGCTGGTATAGAACAGGGCAATAATGACGATTGCGCCCAGGTCATCGATGATCGCCAGGGCCATCAGGAAGATTTTTAACTCCATCGGCACGCGATTACCTAACAGCGCGAGAACGCCCAACGCAAAGGCGATGTCCGTTGCTGCCGGGATCGCCCAGCCATCCCGGGCAATGGGATCCTGATAGTTAAAAGCCAGAAAGATGAGGGCCGGAACCACCATCCCGCCGATGGCGGCAATCACCGGAAACGCCGCGCGCTGACGGCTTGCCAGGGAGCCCTGGACCAGCTCACGCTTGACCTCCAGCCCCACCAGCAGGAAAAAGACCGCCATCAGTGCATCGTTGATCCACAGCAGCATGTTCTTGTTGATTTCCAGCACGCCGACGCGTAACTCAACGGGTGTTTCCAGAAAAGCGTGATACAGGCCGCGGGTTGGGCCCAGGTTTGCCAGCAGCATAGCGATGGCTGCAGCCAGCATGAGTATGATGCCCCCAGAGGCCTCATTGCGGAAAAAACGATTCAAAAGTTTCACTATTACTCTCTCTTTTTACGACAATCCTTCGTTAAAACCATCATACGCACGGATATTCATCGGCAAAAGCAGGTTAATGTTAACTATAGACTCAGTTTTTCCGATCTGATTACTTCAGGGATAAAAAAGCCCGGAATCGCTTCCGGGCTTCGGGGACAACGTTAGCTCAGCATTAGCGAGTCAAATCGTCAAAGAATTTTTTCACGCCATCAAAGAAGCTTTTGGAGCGCGGGCTGTTGTTTTCACCTGTTGGGCCACCAAAGCTATCCTGCAATTCTCTCAGCAGTTGCTTCTGTTTTTCGTTCAGGCCAACCGGGGTTTCTACCACCACGCGGCAAAGCAGGTCGCCCTGAGCGCCGCCACGGACGGATTTCACCCCTTTGCCGCGCATACGGAACAGCTTGCCGGTCTGGGTTTCGCCAGGCACTTTCAGGTTTACACGACCGTCCAGCGTTGGCACTTCAATCTCACCGCCCATCGCCGCCATCGCAAAGTTGATCGGCACTTCGCAGTACAGGTTGTTACCTTCACGTTCAAAAATCGCGTGCTGCTTCACCTGTACCTGAACGTACAGATCGCCTGCCGGTGCGCCATGCTCGCCTGCTTCGCCTTCGCCAGAGAGACGAATACGATCGCCGGTATCCACGCCCGCCGGGATTTTAACGGAGAGGGTTTTGGTCTTCTCGACGCGACCGTGACCGTGACATTTGTTGCACGGATCCTTGATCAGCGTACCGCGACCCTGACAGTGCGGACAGCTCTGCTGCACCGCGAAGAAGCCCTGACGCATCTGCACCTGACCGGAGCCATGACAGGTTGGACAGGTCTGCGGCTTGGTGCCCACCTTCGCGCCGCTGCCGTGGCAAACGTCACACTCTTCCAGCGTCGGGATGCGGATCTCTTTCGTCACGCCACGGACCGCCTCTTCCAGCGTCAGCTCCATGTTGTAACGCAGGTCTGCGCCACGGGCTGCACGCTGGCGACCGCGGCCGCCGCCGAAGATATCGCCGAACACGTCACCAAAGATATCGCTGAAATCTGCGCCGCCGCCGCCAAATCCGCCGCCGCCCATACCGCCCTGTTCAAACGCGGCATGACCGTACTGATCGTAAGCCGCACGTTTCTGCGCATCGGTCAGGACTTCGTAGGCTTCTTTGATCTCTTTAAATTTGGCTTCGGCCTCTTTGTCACCCTGGTTGCGGTCCGGGTGATATTTCATGGCCAGGCGCTTGTACGCCTTTTTGATTTCACGCTCTTCCGCTGTTTTGGAAACGCCTAAAATCTCGTAATAGTCTTGCTTTGCCATCTTGTTTTATCTGCCCCTAACATGCGTGCACGGGCGGAGAGGAAACCTCTTCGCCCGTGCCAGTGTATTACCCGTTCAAAGGGCGATTATTTTTTGTCTTTCACTTCTTCAAACTCTGCGTCGACAACATCGTCATCTTTCGCGTTGTTCGCAGAAGCGTCAGCGCCTGCGCCAGCCTGCTGCTGTGCGTGCTGCTGCTGTGCGATCTCCATCAGCTTCCCGGAAACCTGCGCCAGTGCCTGCATTTTCGCTTCGATATCGGCTTTGTCTTCACCTTTCAGGGAAGTTTCCAGCGCGCTCAGTGCAGACTCGATAGCCGTTTTGTCGTCAGCTGGCAGTTTATCGCCCGCTTCTTCAACCTGCTTACGGGTGCTGTGCAGCAGATGGTCACCCTGGTTGCGGGTCTGAACCAGCTCTTCGAACTTACGGTCAGATTCGGCATTCGCTTCTGCTTCGCGAACCATTTTCTGGATCTCTTCTTCGTTCAGACCAGAAGAGGCCTTGATGGTGATCTTCTGCTCTTTACCGCTGTTTTTGTCCTTCGCGGAAACGTGCAGGATACCGTCAGCATCAATGTCGAAGGTGACTTCGATCTGAGGCATACCGCGCGGCGCCGGGCTGATACCGTCGAGGTTAAACTGGCCCAGATCTTTGTTATCTGCGGCACGTTTACGCTCACCCTGCAGCACATGGATGGTTACCGCAGACTGGTTGTCTTCAGCGGTAGAGAACACCTGGCTGTGCTTGGTCGGGATGGTGGTGTTTTTGGCGATCAGCGGAGTCATCACACCGCCCATGGTTTCGATACCCAGAGACAGCGGGGTAACGTCCAGCAGCAGTACGTCTTTAACATCACCGGTCAGTACGCCGCCCTGAACAGCAGCACCGATAGCAACGGCTTCGTCCGGGTTAACGTCTTTACGCGGCTCTTTACCAAAGAATTCAGCGACTTTCTTCTGAACCATTGGCATACGAGTCTGACCACCTACCAGGATAACGTCCTGGATTTCAGATACGGACAGGCCCGCATCCTGCAGCGCAACTTTCAGCGGCTCGATGGAACGGTTAACCAGGTCTTCTACCAGGCTTTCCAGTTTCGCGCGAGTCACTTTGATGTTCATGTGTTTTGGACCGGTGGCGTCTGCAGTGATGTACGGCAGGTTCACGTCGGTCTGCTGCGCAGAAGAGAGCTCGATTTTCGCTTTTTCTGCGGCTTCTTTCAGGCGCTGCATCGCCAGCGGATCGTTACGCAGGTCAATGCCCTGATCTTTCTTAAATTCGTCAACGAGGTAGTTGATCATACGGCTGTCGAAGTCTTCACCACCCAGGTGGGTATCACCGTTGGTTGCCAGAACTTCGAAGGTTTTTTCGCCGTCAACTTCGTCGATTTCGATAATAGAGATATCGAAAGTACCACCACCGAGGTCGTATACCGCGATGGTGCGGTTGCCAACTTCTTTATCCAGACCGTAAGCCAGTGCCGCTGCGGTTGGTTCGTTGATGATACGTTTGACTTCCAGGCCCGCGATACGGCCCGCGTCTTTGGTCGCCTGACGCTGTGCATCGTTGAAGTAGGCTGGTACGGTGATAACCGCTTCAGTTACCGGCTCACCCAGGTAATCTTCCGCCGTTTTCTTCATTTTTTTCAGCACTTCAGCAGAGATCTGCGGCGGTGCCATTTTCTGGCCTTTCACATCAATCCAGGCATCACCGTTTTCAGCGCCGATGATTTTGTACGGCATGATGGCTTCATCACGCTGAACTTCTTCGTCCTGGAAGCGACGGCCAATCAGGCGCTTAATCGCAAACAGCGTGTTTTGCGGGTTTGTCACTGCCTGACGTTTAGCCGGCTGACCAACCAGAGTTTCACCATCCTGGGTATAGGCAATGATAGAAGGCGTGGTGCGATCGCCCTCGGCATTCTCCAGCACACGTGCAGTTGTGCCGTCCATAATCGCTACACAAGAGTTGGTAGTACCCAGGTCGATACCAATAATTTTACCCATCTAAACGTCTCCACTATAAATTCGGTCAACATGTGGTTGTGTACCTGTAATAAGGGCAAAAGGTGCTTTTTCAACTGCCCAGATTTGAATTTTTTCAGGTCCACACACTGCGGTTGACTACAAGATGGGGTCGCAACGGCATCCATCAAGGGGGACGGATAAAAAATTTTTTAATTTCACCCTGATTAGATCATAGACGGCATCGATGGCGCCCATTATGATGCCGCGCCCCGCCAGGGAGTATTGGCGTGGGAACCACTATTTCACCATATTAATGATGATTTTTTTGAGGACTTATGGGCAACACTAAGTTGGCTAATCCGGCTCCGCTGGGCCTGATGGGTTTTGGCATGACCACCATTCTGCTGAACCTGCATAATATCGGGATGTTCCCGATGGATGGCATTATCCTGGCGATGGGCATTTTTTATGGCGGTATCGCACAGATTTTCGCGGGCCTGCTGGAATATAAGAAAGGCAATACCTTCGGTTTAACCGCATTTACCTCTTACGGTTCATTCTGGCTGACCCTGGTCGCCATTCTGCTGATGCCGAAAATGGGCCTGACCGATGCGGCTAATACGCCGTTCCTGGGTGTCTATCTGGGCCTGTGGGGCGTCTTCACGCTGTTCATGTTCTTCGGCACGCTGGTAGGTAACCGCGCGCTGCAGTTCGTCTTCCTGAGCCTGACCGTGCTGTTCGCCCTGCTGGCAGTGGGTCACCTGGTGGATAACGGCGAAGCCATTATCCACGTGGCGGGCTGGGTTGGCCTGGTCTGCGGTGCCAGCGCCATCTACCTGGCAATGGGTGAAGTCCTGAACGAGCAGTTCGGTCGCACCGTTCTGCCGATTGGTGAAAAACACTGATCCCCTTCGTGCCCGCTCCGCGGGCACGACTCCCCTCTCCGGTTACACCTTCCCCTTCTAATCTGCTTGTTTTTTGCCCGCATCAGAAACGATACGTAAACAGAACGGCAATAATCCTCATATTCAATTGATAAGCATTATCATTGCGAATAGTGTTGCCCGGGCATCCCGGATAATGGATATCAGACGGCCGCCAAAATGGAACGCGCAGGGGATAAATGATTCTTTTGTGTTGCATAGGGTTATCTGATGAACTCCAGCCTTGCCGCTCGCGAGCAAACTGGCGAAGCCATTATCGCGTCGCATTACCGTAAAGTCCTGGTCAGGCGTTTTACTCTGGCAGGCGTACTGCTCTTCTTTATTATCTGCTCCCTGATCCTCGATTTTATCCTCGGCCCGTCGGGCATCTCCGTTTCCACGCTCTGGCACACCTTAATGGATGCCGCTTCTGTCGATGCCGGCACGCGCGTTATCGTCTGGGAACTACGGCTGCCGTTCGCGCTGATGGCTGTCGCCGTTGGCATGGCCCTGGGGCTTGCCGGGGCAGAGATGCAAACCATCCTGAATAACCCGCTCGCCAGTCCATTTACGCTGGGCGTGTCGTCTGCCGCCTCCTTCGGTGCCGCGCTGGCGATAGTGCTCGGGCTGGGCATTCCCGGCATTGACGATAAGTGGTTTATTCCGGCAAACGCCTTTATCTTTGCCTTGCTGGCCTGCTTTATTCTGGATGGCATCAGCCGCTGGACCCGCGTGGCCACTTCCGGCGTGGTGTTGTTCGGTATCGCGCTGGTCTTTACCTTTAACGCGCTAATCTCCATCCTGCAGTTTGTCGCCAGCGAAGATACGCTGCAGGGGCTGGTATTCTGGACGATGGGCAGCCTGGCAAGAGCCTCATGGGATAAGCTGGCGATCCTGGCCGTAGCCCTGCTGATTATCGTGCCGCTGTCGCTGAAAAACGCATGGAAACTCACGGCGCTGCGTCTGGGCGAAGATCGTGCCGTCAGCTTCGGCATTAACGTGAAAAAGCTGCGTCTGGCGACGCTGTTACGCATCAGTATTATCTCGTCGCTGACGGTCGCCTTTGTCGGGCCAGTGGGTTTTATAGGCCTGGTGGCGCCGCATATCTCCCGCATGATGTTTGGCGAGGATCACCGTTTTTATCTCCCTGGCAGCATGCTGGTTGGCGCCCTGGTGCTTTCGCTGGCCTCCGTTTTTTCCAAGAACATCGTTCCCGGCGTCATTATTCCTGTAGGGATTGTCACCTCGCTGGTGGGCGTGCCGTTCTTCCTGAGCATCATTATTCGCAACCGGGGGAACGTATGACCGACGGCCTTCGCGTCCGGGAACTGCACACCGGCTATCGCAAGACAAAGATCATCAGCGGGCTCACCACACCCCTGCTCCCCCGCGGCGAGATCACCGCCCTGCTGGGGCCGAACGGCTCCGGTAAATCGACCCTGCTGCGCGCCCTGGCGGACCTGAATCCTGCGCAGGGCGAGTTACGGCTGAATGGCGAGGATCTGATGACGCTGCCCTCGGCAACGCGGGCGCAGAAGGTGGTTTATCTCCCGCAATCCCTGCCTCAGGGTGTGCACCTGCATGCGCTGGAATCGGTGATTGTCGCCCGTCGGGCCAGCGGCAGCGTCGATACGCAAAATGTTGAACAGGAGGCGTACGCCATCCTTGAAAAACTGGGCGTTGCTCATCTGGCGATGCGTTTTCTCGACCAGCTCTCCGGCGGGCAAAAGCAGTTGATTGCCCTCGCTCAGTCCCTGATCCGCCAGCCCGATTTGCTGTTGCTGGACGAGCCCCTGAGTGCCCTCGACCTCAACTATCAGTCCCATGTGATGGATATCGTCGCCCGCGAAACGCGGCTGCGCAACATCGTCACTGTCGTGGTGATCCACGACATCAACATTGCCCTGCGCCACGCGAACTATGCCCTGATGCTGAAAGGCGGCGAACTGATTGCCAGCGGCCTGCCGGGAGAGGTTGTTACCCCTGCTAATCTGGCGACGGTATATGGCGTGGAGGGACGAGTCGAATACTGTTCCCGCAGGCTGCCCCATGTGGTGGTCGACGGATTAACACCCTAAAAGAGATGGAAAACAGGATGCTAAAAAAACTCATCGCAGCCGCCGGGGGGCTGGCACTCTTCATTGCCCCGCTTATCGCCCAGGCGCAAAGCTGGCCCGTGACGGTCAAGGATATGGATAACCGCACGGTGACGGTGGAACACGAACCGCAGCGCATCATTTTGCAGGACGGGCGCGACATCTTCGCGCTGGCGCTGTTGGTGCGCGAGAACCCGTTCGCCAGGGTGGTGGCGTGGAACAATCTGCCGAAAAAGCAGGATACCGAAACCTGGAACGTACTGAAGCGGAAATGGCCAGAAGCGGAGAAGATCCTCGACATGAAGTTTTCCGACCAGGGCAATGTCGATCTCGAAACGGTGCTCTCCCGCCAGCCGGACCTGATGATCGCCCAGCTTCGCGCTAAACCGTCGCTGGTGCAATCTGGCGTACTGACGAAGCTCGAGGCCCTGCACATTCCGGTCCTCTTCGTGGATTACGAGCTGCATCCGGTAAAGAATACCCTGCCGAGTATCGCCCTGTTGGGCCAGGTGCTGGGTCAGACCGAACGCGCGCAAGCCTACATCGATTTCTATCAACAGCGTCTGGATAAAATCCACCAGCGTCTGGCGACCGTCAGCAAACAACCGCTGGTCTTTATCGAACCGATCGCCGGTGTTGGCGGGCTGGATAATGGCTGCTGTTTTACCCATGCGCGTAACGGCTGGGGGGGACTGGTTGAAGCGGCGGGTGGCACCAACATAGGCTCACAGCTGCTGCCTGGGGCGAGCGGGAATGTTTCGGTGGAAAAAATCATCGCCCTCAACCCGGACTACTACCTGATGACCGGCTCTAAGCGTCCGGGCAAAGGCTCGGCCATTATCCCGTTTGGCTATAACGTCCCGGCAGAGAAGGTCACCGCAGCGTTCAATGCGCTTGTGGCGCGTCAGGGGGTTGCCGCTATTCCAGCGGTAGCGCAGGGTCATACCGGGGCGCTGTATCACCACTTCTATAACAACCCATACAACATCGTCGCCATCGAGGCGTTGAGTAAAATTTTCTATCCAGCACTCTTTAACGACATGGATCCACAGGCGGATTACCACGCGATTATCGCTGACTTCACCCATATCCCGGATGAGAACATCATCCTGAGCTACACCCCTTCGCACTCATAAAAATGCCGGGCCCAGCCCGGCATTTTGCTATCCCGCGAGGACCGGTACTTCTACCGGTTTCTGGCGCAGCCAGATCCCCAGCGCCAGTCCCATCAACGAGAGCGCCAGCACATACCAGGCGGGCGCCATCGGCGATATCCCCATCAGCAGGGTTACGGCAACCGGCGTCAGGCCGCCGAAGATGGCGTACGAGACGTTATAGGAGAATGAAATCCCGGTGAAGCGCACCTCAGGCGGGAAGGCGCGGACCATCACATACGGCACAGCCCCCACCACACCTACGCAAAGCCCCACGGTGCCATACAGCAGGAACAGCTGTTCAGGATGGCTACCCGCAAGATGGTAAAACGCCCAGCTCGACCCGGCCAGCAGCAGGCTGCCAATAATAAAGGTCAGGCTGGAGCCGATACGATCCACCGCCAGCCCGGCAATCAGGCAGCCAAAGCACAGCATGATGGTGGCGATGCTGTTAGCCTGCAGCGTCACCGCCGGCGCAAAGCCATACTGTTTTTGCAGCCAGACCGGCGACATCAAAATCACCACCACGATACCCGCCGAGAGCAGCCAGGTGAGCAGCATTGACACCACCACTGCCTTTCTGTGCCGCACCACCACCGCTTTCACCGGCAGCTCCTGCGCCAGCGTCTTACGCTGCTGCATCTCAAGGAATACCGGTGTCTCCTGCAGCCAGCGGCGCAGATACATGGCGACCAGACCAAACGCGCCGCCCAGCAGGAATGGAATACGCCAGCCCCAGTCGTGTACCGCCTGCTGGGTCATGCTGGTATTCACCAGCGTCGCCACCACCGAGCCCAGCAGAATGCCGACGGTCAGTCCTGCGGTCAGTGTGCCGCAGGCAATGCCGATCCGCCGGGCCGGAACATGTTCCGCCACAAATACCCATGCCCCTGGTACTTCACCGCCGATCGCCGCCCCCTGCAGAATACGCATCAGCAGCAGCAGGACCGGCGCGAGAATGCCCATGGAGGCATAGGTAGGCAGCAGGCCAATCGCCAGGGTAGGTACCGCCATCAGCAGGATGCTGAGGGTGAACATCTTCTTGCGCCCGACCAGATCGCCGAAGTGGGCCATCACGATGCCGCCCAGCGGGCGCGCCAGATAACCGGCGGCGAAAATGCCAAAGGTCTGAACCTGACGCAGCCATTCGGGAATGTCAGCCGGGAAGAATAGCTCCCCGACGACAGCGGCGAAGAAGACGAAAATGATGAAGTCATAAAACTCCAGCGCGCCGCCGAGTGCGGCAAGCGTGAGGGTTTTATAATCCTGTCGATTGAGGGGCCGGTTGTAATGTGACATAGCGAACCATTCTGGGCTGAATTGTTGAGTTACATTTACAGCTATCGTAAAGAAAAAATTACTATACCGTAAATCAATCAGCACGCTACTGCCGTTACAGCTTATGTCACATTCTGGTTAATTTCAGGATATTGTTTCACGTCTCGCGCTTTTAGGGCGAAAAGCTGCTACTACCTGCGGATCGGTTTCGACGTAAGGTCCTTCCAGAAGCTGTACACAATACGGTACACTTGCAAAGATTCCCGCCACCACCACTTTGCCGTCAGCCTCTTTAACGCCTTCCAGCGTCTCTTTAATCGACTTCGGCTGGCCCGGGAGATTGAGGATAAGCGCCTGCTTGCGGATCACACCGACCTGGCGTGACAGGATGGCCGTTGGCACAAAGTGTAGACTGATCTGGCGCATCTGTTCGCCAAAGCCCGGCATTTCACGGTCGGCGACGGCAAGCGTTGCGTCCGGGGTCACATCGCGTCGTGCCGGACCGGTACCGCCGGTTGTCAGCACCAGGTGACAGCTCATTTCATCCACCAGTTCACACAGGGTTTGCTCAATCACGGCCTGCTCGTCGGGGATCAGACGGGTTTGTACTTCAAACGGCGTAGTCAGGGCAGACGCCAGCCAGGCTTCCAGCGCGGGGATGCCTTTATCTTCATAGACACCGCTGGAGGCGCGATCTGAGACGGAAACTAAGCCAATGCGTAAGGTATTCATATCCATTCCATTCAAACAATACAGATTGAGGGGAATGATACACGCAGGAAGGCGATTCAGACAGGGTATGAGAAAGGTAGCGTGACCGGGAGCCCGGTCA
Source organism: Leclercia sp. M50 (assembly GCF_037150775.1). Lineage (NCBI taxonomy): Bacteria > Pseudomonadati > Pseudomonadota > Gammaproteobacteria > Enterobacterales > Enterobacteriaceae > Leclercia > Leclercia sp. M50. Next base: position 42,256 of record NZ_JBBCPK010000006.1, on the reverse strand, counting down.
CGCTGGAATGATTACAGCAGGTCGCCGATCATTTTTTCCAGTTTTTCCTGGTCGATGGCAAACTTACGGATACCGTCCGCCAGTTTGTCTACCGCCATTGGATCCTGGTTGTGCTGCCACAGGAACTCAGATTCAGTGATGCGCTCTGGACGGGCTTTCACTTCACCGCTGAAGCTCAGCTTACGCTCGATTGCGCCTTCGCTTTCTGCCAGCTCTTTCAGCAGCGCAGGGGCGATGGTCAGACGGTCACAGCCAGCCAGTTCCAGGATCTCGCCCACGTTACGGAAGCTTGCGCCCATCACCACGGTTTCATAACCGTGCTGTTTGTAGTACTCGTAGATCTCGGTAACGGAAACCACACCCGGATCTTCCGCTGCCGCGTACTCTTTCTTATCGGTGTTGGCTTTGTACCAGTCCAGAATACGGCCCACGAATGGCGAGATCAGGTAGACGCCCGCTTCTGCACACGCACGCGCCTGCGCGAAGGAGAACAGCAGGGTCAGGTTACAGTTGATGCCCTCTTTTTCCAGCTGCTCTGCAGCGCGAATGCCCTGCCAGGTGGAAGCCAGTTTGATCAGGATACGGTCGTTGCTGATACCCGCATCGTTGTACAGCTTGATCAGGCGTTTGGCTTTCGCGATGGACGCTTCGGTGTCGTAGGACAGACGCGCATCCACTTCAGTGGAGATGCGGCCCGGAACCAGTTTCAGGATCTCCAGACCGATGTTCACAGCCAGTTTGTCGGTAGCATCCACTACCTGCTGTGCGCGATCGCTGCTCTGGCTTTTCGCCCAGGCAACGGCATCGTCGATCAGTTTACGGTATTCAGGGATCTGTGCAGCGTTAAGGATCAGAGAAGGGTTCGTTGTGGCATCCTGCGGCTGGTACAACTTCATTGCCGCGATATCTCCGGTGTCAGCGACAACAGTCGTGAACTGACGAAGGGAGGTTAATTTATCCGTCATGATAGTGTTTCTCTTTAACTTGCCCTGGATAATTCGCGTTACCAGCAAGATGCCAGAAACGGAAAAATGACAGGTTTACTTGTTAGGGGGATGTAACCGGTCTGCCCTGATGATAACACGACGGAAGGTCAGCGCAACCGCAGACAATGCGCTGAAAGATACTGTGATAAACTCAGCAAATTAACAGATTACCCATTCACTGTTTGTTCAATCGCTCGAAGCGATTACCTATGCACTTTGGCATCAACACGAGGGACGTTAGTGCCTGATTATCTGTCGTTTATTAATGAAATTCTGTGGGGTTCGGTGATGATATACCTGCTTTTTGCGGCAGGTCTTTGGTTCACTGTTCGCAGCGGGTTTATTCAATTTAGCTCCCTTCCTCAACTGCGCATTAATCTGAAAAATAGCCTGAGCCCCCAGCCGGGAGGCTTAACCTCATTCCAGGCGCTCTGCACCAGTCTGGCGGCCCGGCTCGGTAGCGGTAACCTGGCCGGAGTCGCGCTGGCCATCTCCGCTGGCGGCCCGGGGGCGATATTCTGGATGTGGATGACCGCCATTATCGGCATGGCGACCTCCTTCGCAGAGTGCTCGCTGGCGCAGCTTTATAAGGAAGCGGATAAACAGGGGCAATTTCGCGGTGGCCCGGCCTGGTACATGGCCCGGGGCCTCGGCATGCGCTGGATGGGCGTGCTCTTTTCACTCTTTTTGCTCGTCGCCTACGGTCTTATTTTTAACACCGTCGAGGCCCACTCGGTGGCCCATGCGCTGCGCTTCGCCTTCGACTGCCCGGAAATCATCACCGGCGGCATGCTGGCCGCGTTCACGCTGCTGGCGATCGTCACCGGCATCAAAGGCGTCGCCCGGCTGATGCAGTGGATGGTGCCGACGATGGCGCTGCTGTGGGTCATGAGCAGCCTGGTCATTTGCGTCTGGCATGCCGGACAGTTACCCGCCGTCTTCAGCCTGATCGTCAAAAGCGCCTTTGGCTGGCGCGAAGCGGCCGCCGGGGCGCTGGGCTACACCCTGAGCCAGGCCCTGACGGCAGGTTTCCAGCGCGGCATGTTTTCCAACGAAGCGGGCATGGGTTCAACCCCGAATGCCGCCGCAGCCGCCGCCTCCTGTCCCCCTCACCCGGCCTCTCAGGGACTGGTGCAGATGATCGGCGTCTTCGTCGATACCATCATTATCGGTACCGCCAGCGCCATGATTGTGCTGCTGGCAGGGCCTATGGATCTGCCGGCAGATACCGCAGGCATACAGCTGCTGCAACAGGCCCTGATAAACCTGACCGGGGGCTGGGGAGCGGGATTCGTCGGGTTTATCCTCATCCTGTTCGCGTTCAGCTCCATCGTGGTGAATTACATCTATGCCGAAAATAACCTGATCTTTCTGCATCCCGATGCCCGGCGATCGCGCTGGGTATTACGGGGCGGCGTTGTGCTGATGGTGCTGCTCGGATCGCTGTTAAGCCTGCCGACGGTCTGGCAGCTGGCGGATATCATCATGGCCCTGATGGCCATCGCCAACCTGACGGCTATCCTGCTGCTCTCCCCGGTGGTGACCCTGATTGCCCGGGACTATCTGCGTCAGCGCAAGCTGGGTGTCCAGCCGGTCTTTGATGTCTCGCGTTATCCCGAGATTGAAGCACAGCTCGCCCCCGGCGCCTGGGATGATTTGCCGCGTCAATAACAGCCATCGATCACCCAGGGCGTTTTTTTTGCTAAAGTCGCACTCATTCTTCTGCAAGGACTGGATATGCTGATTCTGATTTCACCTGCCAAAACGCTCGACTACCAGAGCCCGCTTGCCACCGAGCGCTATACCCAGCCGGAACTGCTGGATCACTCGCAACAGCTGATCCGCGAGGCGCGTAAGCTTTCGGCTCCGCAAATTGCGACCCTGATGAACATCAGCGACAAGCTGGCGGATCTGAATGCCACCCGTTTTCACGACTGGCAGCCCGATTTCACCCCATCCAACGCGCGTCAGGCGATTCTCGCTTTTAAAGGCGATGTTTATACCGGCCTGCAGGCAGAAACCTTTAGCGAAGCGGACTTTGATTTTGCCCAGCAGCATTTGCGCATGCTCTCCGGCCTGTACGGGGTATTGCGCCCGCTGGATCTGATGCAGCCTTACCGCCTGGAGATGGGGATCCGCCTGGAAAACGCGAGAGGGAAAGATCTCTATCAGTTCTGGGGCGAGACCATCACCGACACGCTGAACGCGGCGCTGAAGGCGCAGGGCGACAACGTCCTGATCAACCTGGCATCGGATGAGTACTACAAATCGGTCAAACCGAAAAAGCTGAATGCGGAGATCGTCAAGCCGGTCTTCCTGGACGAGAAGAATGGCAAATTCAAAGTGATCAGCTTCTACGCCAAAAAAGCCCGCGGGTTGATGAGCCGCTACATCATTGAAAACCGTCTGACCCAGCCAGAGCAACTGAAAGCATTCGACAGCGAAGGCTATTTCTTTGACGAGGAAGCGTCAGGGAAAGGCGAAATGGTGTTTAAGCGTCACGAGCAGTAATCACCTTCCCCGCCGCCCGGCGGGGAAATCTTAGTGATGCTTCCAGCCCGGTCCCGGACGGTGGTCATCATGGCGATCGTGATGGTGATTATCGTGATGCTCGCCATGCGGATGCCAGCGGTTGTCCCGCCACTCGTAGTGAGATTTCCACCAGTCATGGTCACGCCAGTGCCCGCCATCCCAGTAGTGTCCACGATTATTCCGATCGCCAATTTGCAGTTTGACCGCCGGTACCAGAGTGATTTCAGAGGCCTGAGCCGCCATCGGAGCCACCAGCATCAGAGAAAGCGCGATCAGCACAGGTTTCAGTTTCGACATAGGTTACTCCTTATTCATCCTGCCCGTTGTGGGCCGATGTAAGGAGATTACGTGAGGGATAGGCAGGATGTTATTCTCTGCAATCCTATTCTGTAAGTGTCCGCATTTATTGGGAATTTCTACTTTTTCCCTGCTATTTCTCTCCTTAATTTCTCCATAAAAAAGCCGGGTAACGCAGAGGCGTCCCCGGCTGGATTGTGCGGCCTGATGCCCGGCGGCGCTGTGCCTGCCGGGCCTACAATTCGAGCTCGTGTAGGCCGGGTAAGCGAAGCGCCACCCGGCAACAAACAATCACCCGCGCGTCATCATCAACTTACGCAGCGCCGCAAAATCGGCCGGCAGGTTGTGCGACAGCAGCGGCAGATCGGCACGTTCGGCCAGCTCTTTCGGTAGCGGCAGGGAATCGCCCAGGATCGCGTCCACGCTCTCTTTGAACTTCGCCGGGTGCGCGGTGCCGAGGAACAGGCCGTACTCGCCCGGGTTCAGCTGATCGCGCAGGGCGCGATACGCCACCGCGGCATGCGGTTCAGAGACGTAGCCCAGTTGCTTCAGCTCACGCATTGTCTCTTTGGTGGTTTCGTCAGTCACCGCAGCGTAGCCCAGCTCATTCAGACGCCAGATTTTACGGCGGAACAGCTCCTCCACACGCGGCCAGTTATTAGGCTGTGACACATCCATCGCGTTAGACAGGGTGGCCTGCGTCGCATTTGGCGTCCACTTGCCCTCTTTCAGGAAGCGGGGAACGGTGTCGTTGGCGTTGGTGGCCGCGATAAAGCGTTTCACCGGCAGGCCCAGAGACTTCGCCAGCAGGCCAGCTGTCAGATCGCCAAAGTTGCCGCTCGGCACCGAGATCACCAGTTGATTACGCGCTTCCTGCGGCAGCTGGGCCACCGCTTCGAAGTAATAGCAGATCTGCGCCAGCAGGCGGCTAATGTTGATGGAGTTGGCGGAGTTCAGACCCAGCGCCACTTTCAGCTCTTCATCATCGAAGGCCTGCTTAACCAGCGCCTGACAGGCATCGAAATCCCCGTCGATAGCGACGGTTTCAATGTTGCCGCCGAGCGTACAGAAGAGTTTTTCCTGCAGCGGGCTGATTTTACCCTGCGGGTAGAGGATCACGACGCGGACGTTTTTCAGGCCGTAGAAGGCATGCGCGACCGCCGCCCCGGTATCGCCAGAGGTAGCCGTCAGGATGGTTACTGGCTTATCGCCGCTGATGTGAGTCAGCATCTGCGCCATAAAGCGGCCGCCAAAATCTTTAAACGCCAGCGTCGGACCGTGGAACAGCTCAAGGCAGCCGACATCCGGCTCGACCTGGCTTACCGGTGCCGGGAAGGCAAAGGCCGCACGAACGCGCTCTTCGAGCAGCTCTGGTGGGATCTCGTCGCCGATAAACGCCGAGAGAATTTTGGTGCTGCGGGTGACGAAATCCTGCTTCAGCATCTCGTCAATTTCGGTCAAACCGAATTCTGGCAGATCGTGCGGGAAGAACAGCCCCTGGTTTTTGCCCAGCCCCTGCGTTACTGCCTGTGCAAAGCTTACCTGCTCGTTATGATCTTTAAGATTGTAGAGTTTCATCGTTTATCCCAGTACTCGTGCGCCCGCCGTATCCAGACGGCAAATATGAACAAAGCCTTCCTGATTTTGCAGGTAATTTTTCTCCAGCCAACCTGCCACCCGCTCAGCCGTATCCGGTTTGTCGCACAGCGCAAACAGGGTCGGTCCGGAACCGGAGATGCCGCAGGCCAGTGCGCCAATATCCAGTGCGGCGCTGCGTGCCTCGTCAAAGCCAGGCAGCAGTTTAGTGCGGTACGGCTCGGCAATAACATCTTTCATCAGTTTTGCTGCAAGCCCTGGCTGACGGGTATAGCAGGCATGAATAAAGCCTGCCAGATGACGGCCATGGGCGATGCAGTCCTGACGGCGATACTGCGCCGGCAGAATAGCGCGCGCTTCCGCGGTCGACACTTTGATGCCCGGATAGGCCAGCACCCATAGCCACTCATCAAAGCCTGGCACCTGCTGGCTGATAATGCCGTTCTCTTCGATCATCAACTGCATGCCGCCCAGGAAACAGGGGGCGACATTATCATAATGAATGCTGCCGGAGATGCGCCCTTCCAGCTCGCCCATCAGGGCCAGCAGGCGGGTGTTATTCAGCGGCTTGCCGCAATGTTCGTTCATCGCCACCAGCGCAGCGACGACGGAACAGGCGCTGGAACCCAGCCCGGAGCCAATCGGCATGCTTTTTTCCAGCGTCATGGCGACCGGGACGTTTTTACCGATCTCCTGACAAAAACGCTCCCAGCACTGATAGACAATATTTTCGCGCGGTTCGCTCGGCAGCTTGCTGGCGAAGCGTCCCACGTTGTTCAGACTGAAGCTATTCGCCGCTTCTACCGTAACCGTATCACCCAGCAATGCGCCATTCACTGGCGTCACCGCCGCACCCAGCACATCAAACCCGACGCTCATATTGGCGCTGGAAGCCGGGGCATAAACTTTGACCATATTAAACTCCTAACTTCCATGACAGGGTACGCAGCAGATCGGCAAACACGCCCGCCGCCGTCACATCATTTCCCGCGCCATAGCCGCGCAGGACCAACGGCAGAGGCTGATAATAGTGGCTGTAAAACGCGAGGGCGTTTTCGCCGTTTTTCACTTTGAAGAGCGGATCGTTACCGTCTACCGCCGCCACTTTGACACGGCAGACGCCATCTTCTTCAATGTTGCCAACATAGCGCAATACCTTGCCTTCATCACGGGCTTTTGCCACCCGGGAGGCGAAAGCGTCATCCAGCTGCGGCAGATTCGCCATAAAGGTGGCGACATCGCCAGCGTGGTCAAAACTCTCCGGCAGAACCGGTTCGATGACGATATCCGACAGCTCCAGCTCACGCCCCGTTTCGCGGGCGAGGATCAGCAGCTTGCGCGCCACATCCATGCCGGAGAGATCGTCACGGGGATCGTGCTCGGTGTAGCCCAGCTCACGCGCCATTTTGGTCGCTTCCGACAGGCTCATGCCTTCGTCCAGCTTGCCAAAGATAAAGGAGAGCGAGCCCGACAGGATGCCGGAGAAACGCTGCAGTTCATCCCCGGCATTGAGCAGGTTTTGCAGGTTTTCGATAACCGGCAGCCCGGCGCCGACGTTGGTGTCGTACAGGAACTTACGGCGGGATTTTGCCGCCGCGTGGCGCATCTGATGGTAGTAATCCATCGACGAGGTGTTGGCCTTTTTGTTTGGCGTCACCACGTGGAAGCCTTCACGCAGGAAGTCGGCATACTGATCGGCCACCGCCTGGTGGGAGGTACAGTCGACGATCACCGGGTTCAGCAGATGGTACTCTTTGACCAGGCGGATCAGGCGGCCAAGGTTAAACGGCTCTTTCGCTTCCGCCAGCTCTGCCTGCCAGTTCTCCAGATTCAGTCCGTGGACGTTAGTCAGCAGGGCTTTTGAGTTAGCGATGCCGCAGACGCGCAGATCGATATGCTTTTTCTTCAGCCACTCCTGCTGGCGCTTCAGCTGCTCCAGTAACGCACCGCCGACGCCGCCGACGCCAATCAGGAACACCTCGATCACCTGGTCAGTGTTAAACAGCATCTGGTGGGTGACGCGCACGCCGGTGGTCGCATCATCATTATTCACTACCACGGAGATGGAGCGCTCCGATGAGCCCTGGGCAATGGCGACAATATTGATGTTCGCCCGCGCCAGCGCCGCAAAGAACTTCGCGGAGATACCACGCAGGGTGCGCATACCGTCACCGACTACGGAGATGATCGCCAGATGCTCCTGAATCGCCATCGGCTCCAGCAGCTCCTCTTTCAGCTCAAGATAGAACTCCTCTTCCAGCGCACGGCGGGCGCGCAGGCAGTCCACCTGCGGAACGCAGAAGCTGATGCTGTATTCAGAAGAGGACTGGGTAATTAACACCACCGAGATGCCGTTGCGCGACATGGCCGCAAACACGCGCGCCGCCATGCCAACCATCCCTTTCATGCCTGGCCCGGAGACGCTGAACATCGCCATATTATTGAGGTTGGAGATACCTTTTACCGGCAGGCCATCTTCATTGCTGCTGGCGCCAATCAGCGTGCCTGGCGCCTGTGGATTACCGGTGTTTTTAATCAGGCAGGGGATCTGGAACTGGGCGATAGGGGCGATAGTACGCGGGTGAAGCACTTTGGCCCCGAAGTAGGAGAGCTCCATCGCCTCCTGATAAGACATCGACTTCAGCAGGCGGGCATCGGGCACCTGGCGCGGGTCGCAGGTATAGACGCCGTCGACGTCAGTCCAGATCTCACAACAGTCGGCGCGCAGGCAGGCAGCCAGCACGGCAGCGGAATAGTCGGAGCCGTTACGGCCCAGCACCACCAGCTCCCCTTTTTCATTCCCGGCGGTGAAGCCCGCCATCAGGATCATATGGTCGGCAGGAATTTTTCCTGCCGCAATGCGACGGGTAGATTCGGCAATATCTACGGTAGATTCGAGGTAATGGCCAACAGCGAGCAGTTTTTCGACGGGATCGATCACCGTGACGTTATGACCACGGGCTTCCAGCAGACCCGCCATAATGGCGATAGAGAGTTTTTCGCCGCGGCAGATCAGCGCCGCGTTGATGCTGTCCGGGCACTGCCCCAACAGGCTGATACCATGCAGAACGTGTTTAATCTGAGCGAACTCTTGCTCAACGAAGGCTTTCAGCTGGGCGTGAGGAAAGCCAGGCTGTGCATCCGCCAGGCCCTGTAGCAGGCTGGCAAAGATCTGCTCAGCGTCGCTGATGTTCACCAGTGCATCCTGACCCCCGATGGTTTTTTCAATCATCGCCACCAGGTGATTGGTAATTTTAGCCGGGGCAGAGAGAACCGTCGCCACCTGCCCCTGCCTGGCATTGCTCTCCAGGATGTCGGCAACACGCAGAAATCGTTCTGCATTTGCCACTGATGTACCGCCGAACTTCAACACTCGCATGGTTGTTACCTCGTGATCTTTAGCCGAAAAAAAAGCCCGCACTGTTCAGGTGCGGGCTTTTTTCTTTTCTTTCCTGTACGCGTCAGCCCGCACCGTTACCTGTGGTAATGATGATGGTGGTGGTAATGGTGGTGATGCTGATGCGTTTCATGGATGTTGTGTACTCTGTCATTATTATCTGTCTGTGCTGTCTGACCCTATTGGTTAAAGCATACGTGCCGGTAAGTCAACGAATTTCTAATTTGATCACATTTTCCGGCCCTTTCACGTATCTCTGCCTGAGTTTTTATTTCCGTCCGGATCGGACCGTGCGCAGTACGCTTTTTGGAACATTCAACCATAACAAAAAAGTATGACAGCATTTTACTCTGTCAGTTTTTTTTCGATATCGTGCAGTAATCGGTGCAACATTGCCGTGTCTCGCTGACCTAACAGACCTAACCGCTGCTGTAGCCACTCCGCCATTTTTTGATCGTCGGCGATATTCAGCGAGGTCAGCAGGCGTTCGGTACGCGCACGCAGAGCAGAAAGCTGGTTTTCATCCACCTCAGCCGGAGGTGGAGCAGGATTTTGCATCAAGGATGCTAATTGATAGCAGTACACCATCACGGCCTGACCTAAATTTAGCGACGGATAATCTGCCACCATCGGCACGCCGGTCAGCACGTCTGCGAGTGCCAGTTCCTCGTTCGTCAGGCCGGAATCTTCCCGGCCAAAAACCAGCGCCATGTTGGGCAGCCACTGGCTTTTTTCTGCCAGTAACGGCACCAGTTCAGCGGGCGTGGCGTAGTAATGAAACTTAGATCGGCTGCGTGCGGTGGTAGCGACGGTATAAGAGATATCGTGCAGCGCGTCGGCCAGCGTTTCGTAAGTCGTTAAATTATCTAAGATATCTCCAGATCCATGGGCAACCCAACGCGCCGCAGGTTCGTTGTGCGCGTCGCTGGCAACGATTCGTAAATCGGTAAACCCCATGGTCTTCATTGCCCGTGCGGCGGCGCCGATATTTTCTGCTCTTGCTGGGGATACCAGTACGATAGACAAATGCATTTATGCTCTCTTTTTAGGCAGTTAGCCGATAAAAATGTGATACACATCATCATATTACGCATCACGAATTTACAAATTCGTAACAGAAATCACTGAAATAGCATTTCACGACAAATTAAAAATACTAAACTATTTCGTGAATGAACTTTAAGCGATAATGTTAATGAACAATACTTATCCCTATGTTTAATAATGATAATGATTTCTCAGGTTCAATGTTGACATTGGATTCACCTTGTTTATTAATTAACGGTCGCAACTAGTTGGTTTGTTGAAAATTTGTGACAAAGGCTAGCGATCCGCTACGATGATTTCATCAAACTGTTAACGTGCTACAATTGAACTTGATATATGTCAACGAAGCGTAGTTTTATTGGGTGTCTGGTGTCACTTAGCCTGTTATGTTGCTGTTAAAATGGTTAGGATGACAGCCGTTTTTGACACTGTCGGGTCCAGAGGGAAAGTACCCACGACCAAGCTAATGATGTTGTTGACGTTGATGGAAAGTGCATCAAGAACGCAATTACGTACTTTAGTCACGTTACGCCGGTCATGTTAATTTGTGGCATGTATCAGGCAGGTCAGGGACTTTTGTACTTCCTGTTTCGATTTAGTTGGCAATTTAGGTAGCAAACATGCAGACCCCGCACATTCTTATCGTTGAAGACGAGTTGGTAACACGCAACACGTTAAAGAGCATTTTCGAAGCAGAAGGCTACGATGTCTTTGAAGCGACCGATGGCGCAGAGATGCATCAGATCCTTTCTGAAAATGATATCAACCTGGTTATCATGGACATCAACCTGCCGGGTAAAAACGGCCTTCTGCTGGCACGTGAACTGCGTGAACAGGCGAACGTTGCGTTAATGTTCCTGACCGGCCGCGACAACGAAGTTGATAAAATTCTTGGCCTGGAAATCGGCGCGGATGACTATATCACCAAACCGTTTAACCCACGCGAGTTAACCATTCGTGCACGCAATCTGCTGTCCCGCACCATGAACCTGGGCACGGTCAGCGAAGAGCGTCGTAGCGTAGAGAGCTACAAATTCAACGGCTGGGAACTGGATATCAATAGCCGTTCTCTGGTGAGCCCTCAGGGCGACCAGTATAAACTGCCGCGCAGCGAATTCCGCGCCATGCTGCACTTCTGCGAAAACCCGGGCAAGATCCAGTCCCGTGCAGAACTGCTGAAAAAAATGACCGGCCGTGAGCTGAAGCCACACGACCGTACCGTTGACGTGACTATCCGCCGTATTCGTAAACATTTCGAATCCACGCCGGATACACCAGAAATCATCGCCACCATTCATGGTGAAGGCTATCGTTTCTGCGGCGACCTGCAGGAATAATTCTGCACATAAGTCATAAAAAACGGCGCCCTGGCGCCGTTTTTTTTATTTCCATAACCGCATCGTATCTTTATCCGATGACCCGGATGGCGCCGTGCGCTTCGGCTGGGAGAGCGAGTACCAGTCAAAGTGGCGCGTGAGATACATTACCGCGAACAGGGCCAGCACCAGCACCGCAGAGCCCAGCAGCAACGCACTCTCTTCTGAACGCAGCAGGAACCACATCACCACGTCCAGCCCCAGCAGCGCCAGCACAAACAGGCCACTGCGTTTCCAGCTTTTCAGCACTGCCTGCAGATAGACGCCGTTCATTAGCGCCCCTACCAGGCTGGCGATAATCCATGCGGGTGTAAAGCCCACATGCTCAGACAACGCCAGTAGCACCAGATAGAACAGCACCAGCGCCAGTCCCACCAGCAGGTACTGCATCGGGTGCAGCCGCAATCCGGTTAAAGTTTCAAAGACGAAGAAGGCCATAAACGTCAAAGCAATCAGTAAAATGGCGTACTTAATCGCGCGGTCGGTCAGCTGATACTGATCCGCGGGGGTCGCCACCGTGACGCTAAACGCCGGGATCGCACTCCATTCAGGGATCTCGTTGTCGTTGAACCAGCCCGCAAGATTGTTCGCAAACCAGCTACTTTTCCAGTTTGCCTGGAAACCAGACGCGCTAATTTCGTGCTTAACCGGCAGGTAATTGCCCATAAAGCTCGGGTGCGGCCAGTTACTGTTCAGGGTCATTTCGCTGTTACGTCCCACTGGAACCACGGCAAAGCTGCCGGTACCGGCCAGATTGAGCGACATCTCCAGCGAGACGGTTTTTGCCGCCAGCGCGTTGTCGGTCAGTGGGATGTGAATGCCGGATAACGCCCCGTACACCCCGGCGCCAGGCTCGATGCTTAACGTCTCACCATTGATTTTTGAGATGCTCACTGCCCCTATCCCGCGCGCATCCCCGACGCCGACCACGATAAACGGCTTGCCGAGCGTCATCGTCTCCCCCTGCAACTCCGCCAGTTTTTCCGTCGTAAACTGCGCCTTAATGTTGAGATCGGTATTCCAGATTTGTCCGTCATAGATGCCGATATTGCGCGTTTGCACGTGCTGATTGCCCTCAACCAGTAGCGTCTCCGGCAGGATGAAGTGCATATAACGCTTCTTATACTCCACCTTTTTCGCCTCTTCCTGTTTGTAATAGATCTCCGTTACCGGAATGGCGATCAGCGGGCCCACCAGCTGCTGCGGACCGCTGGTACTCTGGCGAAGGGTGTTTTCGACCTCGTTGCGATAGCTCTCACGCTCCGAAATTAGATTGCCCACCAGCATCAGTGGGATGAGTAACAGCAGAATGCACCCCAACAGGGTGCTGACTTTCCAGAACAGGGGGGATTTCATATCAGGTCTCCTTTGTGATGAGGAGAGCCTAACCAGGCTATGTGGGGTCAGTTTGAAGTTATGTGAAGGGACGGTGAAGTATCAGGGTGGCCGTCACGCCGCCGTCAGTCCGGTTTCGCAGATCGATGCTCCCCTGATGCAGACGCGCCACCTCCAGCACAAAGGCCAGCCCCAGCCCGCTACTTTTCAACCCGTTCTCGCGCGGGAGGGAGTAGAAGCGCTCAAAGATTCGCGCCTGCGCATAATCCGGGATGCCGCTTCCGTTATCCGTCACGGTGATGGTGACCTGCCTGAACGCCTGCGTAGCGGCAAGCTGGATCGCCCCACCCGGCGGGGTAAAGTCGATAGCGTTATCCAGTAAATTGCCCAGCGCCTGCTCAAGCAGATCGGCATCGCCCTCCACGCAGCACCCGCTCCTTTGCCAGTTCAGAGTGATGTTTCGGGAGGCCAGCGTCGCCGCGCGCGCATCGGCAAGGCGTGTGAACAGCTCATCAATGCTGACACTGACCGGAACGATCTCGACCCTGTTTTCCAGCCTGGCCTGAGCGAGAAGTTTTTCAACCAGCGACTGCATGCGCGCGTTTTGCGCCAGGATATTATCAATAAACCGCGCCGCCACCTGCGGCGGGGGCTGCTCTGCCAGGATCTCCGCCGCACCGCGGATCGCGGCCAGCGGGCTTTTCAGTTCGTGGGTGAGCGCATGCACATAATTTTCGATATCATTTTTTCCCTCCAGACGAACACGCATGTTCTCCAGCGCCTGCGCCAGTTTGCGCAGTTCACTGCTGCCCGGATCGGGCAACGGTAGCGGGGTATCATTGGTCACCGAGTCGGCATAGCGCGACAGGGTGTTAATCGAGCGGTTGATCCACCAGGCCACCGCCAGACCAATGAGCAACGCAATCCCTAGCAGCGCGCCGCCGGCCCACAGGATCCGTCGCTCGCTGCGCTGGATCACCGGCGCCATCGCGCTATTGGGCTTGCCAACCGACAATACGCCGATAATCTTGCCCCGATCGACCACCGGCGCGGCAACGTACATGACCGTACTCTCCGGATCCTGCGGATCGCTCGGCGTGCTGCGGGCGCCATACTCCCCGCGCAGCGTCAGCCAGACGTCGTTCCAGCGCGCGTAATCCTTCCCCACGGCCAGGCCGGCGGAATCAAATACCACCCGGCCGCGGGCATCGGTCATGTAGACGTGATATTCGTTACGCACTTTATGAATGCCGCCAATATTGGCGCGAAACGGGCGCTGGTGGAGCCGGGAAAAGGCCTGCGCCAGCTTGCCCTCCTGCGGGTTGCCTGCGAGCAGATCGTCTCGCCCCACTTCCGCCAGCAGCGTCGCGGTGTCAATCAGCGTGCCTTCGGTTGCCCTGCGCACGCCGGGCTTGATCTCCTGAACAAAGATCGACAGCACAAACCACGCGGCGATGGCCACAATAAGGAAGTATCCCAGCAACAGCCGCATGCCTATGCGCATTAATATAATCCCAGGCTATAACCCATGCCGCGGTGGGTGCTGATAGGGGAAAGCTGATCATTCACGGCCCGCAGCTTGGCGCGCAGGGTTTTAATATGGGTATCCACGGTGCGATCGAAGCTGTCGCCCTCCTCTCCCCAGACTTTATCCATCAATTGCTGGCGGGAATAGACGCGGCCCGGCGCGTTCAGCAGCGTTTTAAGCAGCAGGAACTCGTAGCGTGTCAGGGGTAATGGCTCACCAAACCAGCTGATTCTGGCGGCAGGTTCATTCAGTTCAAACTCGCCGATACGGACAATCTCTGAAGGCGCAGCGGACTTTTGCATGCGCCGTAAAATGGTCCGCACCCGGGCGCACACTTCCCGGGGCGAGAAGGGTTTGGCGACGTAATCATCGGCGCCGATCTCCAGGCCGAGCAGCTTGTCCACTTCATCGCTGCGGGCCGTCAGGAACAGCACCGGTAGCGAAGGATGCCGGGCCAGCAGCTGACGGCAGAGCTCAAAACCGCTGATATCCGGCAGCCCCACGTCCAGGATGGCGAGCGCCGGGCTTTGTCGGCGCGCTTCCTCCAGCACCGGAAGGCCACGTTCAAAGGCCTTTACCGCAAATCCCTCCTGCTGGAGCATGTAGATCAGCGTATCGGCGATGCTGATTTCGTCTTCAACCAGCCAGACCACAGGTTGCTGCATGGCGTGTCCCTGAATTAATGCCACGGCATAATGGGCACCGCGCTCAGCGCGTTTTTCGGTGAACCTTCAACGACCTTATCCGAGTAGGCCAGGTAAGCCAGCGCGTTACGTTTCGCATCATAGAAACGCACCACCTGCAGTTTTTTGAACACCAGCGAGGTGCGTTTCTGGAACACCACGTCGCCCTGCGCCTTACCGTTTTTGATCTTGTCGCTCAGCTCAACCGGCCCCACCTGCTGACAGGAGATCGCCGCGTCGGAGGTGTCTTCCGCCAACCCAAGGCCCCCTTTTATCCCGCCCGTTTTTGCCCGGCTGATATAGCAGGTCACGTTCTTTACATCGGGATCGTCAAAAGCTTCGACAACAATTTTATGGTCCGGCCCGAAAACTTTGAACACGGTATCGACAGAGCCAATCTCCTCGGCCTGCACGGCGCGCCCCACTAATAACAGCAGCGTCATAACGATCAATGTCTTGTATTTCATATTGTTACCATATTTGAAGATTGAACTGCGTAATTATTCAACAATGATATAAAAAAAGCAGCAAGATCACAGCATTAGAAAATATCTCCCTGGATAACAAGGAAAATCGCATTTAAGCGCAAAAAAAACACTGAATGCTAAAACATCAAAAAATGCTATTATCCGCTAACCTGTTAGCAGGGTATCTGCTGTTTAAAGGATGAGGATAGTATATGGATCAGGCTGGAATTATTCGCGATCTTCTTACCTGGCTGGAAGGCCATCTGGATCAGCCGTTGTCACTCGATAATGTGGCGGCAAAAGCGGGATATTCTAAGTGGCATTTACAGCGGATGTTTAAGGATGTCACCGGTCATGCCATTGGCGCCTATATCCGCGCACGTCGCCTCTCCAAGTCCGCCGTGGCGCTTCGCCTGACTGCGCGTCCAATTCTGGATATCGCCTTACAGTACCGCTTTGATTCACAGCAGACCTTTACCCGCGCGTTCAAAAAACAGTTCTCGTTGACCCCTGCGCTCTACCGCCGCTCCCCGGACTGGAGTTCATTCGGTATGTGCCCGCCGCTGCGCCTTGGCGAGTTCACCCTGCCTCAGCATGAGTTCGTCACTCTGCCAGAGACGCATCTGGTCGGCACGACGCAAAGCTACTCCTGCTCGCTGGAACAGATCTCCGAATTCCGTCATCAGATGCGCGTTCAGTTCTGGCGTGATTTCCTCAGCCATGCGCCGGCCATTCCGCCGCTGCTGTATGGCCTGAACGAGACGCGTCCAAGCCTGGAAAAAGATGACGAGCAGGAAGTGTTCTATACCACCGCATTAACGCCGGAAATGGCCAATGGCTATATTCAGGGGTCGAAACCGGTCGTGCTGGAAGGCGGCGAATATGTGATGTTCACCTATGAAGGGCTGGGTACCGGCGTGCAGGACTTTATCATGACGGTGTACGGCACCTGCATGCCGATGCTGAACCTGAACCGCAGAAAGGGGCAGGATATTGAGCGTTACTATCCGTCAACGGATGTGAGACCGGAAGAACGCCCAATCGACCTGCGCTGCGAATACCTGATTCCTATCCGCCGTTAACGCTGTAGCTCATCTAACGCAGGGGCATCGAGATGCGAGATATCCCCTGCCATCTCCACAATCCAGCCTGAAGCCAGCCACGGACTTTGCTGATAGTCGATGCGGGAAAGCGAGCAGTTACGCAGACGCAGGCGACGTTCAGCCCAGGCCGGAAGCCCAAGGATGGTGCTGACCAGACAACCCAACGCCATCCCGTGACTCACCAGCAATGGCCGACTACCCTCGGGAAGATCCAGGCAGGCTGCCAGTGCCGCATGCATACGCTCGCTCAGTTCCAGCATCGATTCGCCTTGTGGAATACGGCCATCTTCGCTGCCGTTAACCAGCGTACGACGCCAGGACTCTTCTTCTTCCGTCAGGGTATCGATAAGACGCTGTTCCAGCACGCCCATATCCAGCTCACGCAGGCGGGCATCCACGGTGACATCGCAACCGCAGGCCTGCGCGATAATCTCCGCTGTGCGTCGCGTGCGACCTAAATCGCTGGCGATGATGTGGGTGATGCCCAATGTTTTGGCACGTTCGCCAACCTGCCAGGCCTGATGTTCGCCCTTGGCAGTGAGTGGACTGTCTGACTGGCCTTGAATACGTCGCTCGGCGTTCCACTGCGTTTCACCGTGGCGAACAAGGTATACCTGTAACATGCTTTTTTTCCGTTATACTGCGATGATATTTTTAGAGTTAGGCTTAATTATGCACCAGGTTGTCTCTGCTACCACTAATCCTGCCAAAATTCAGGCAATTCTAAGGGCATTTGACGAGATCTTCGGCGAAGGATCCTGCCATATTGAATCCCTCAACGTCGAGAGCGGCGTCCCGGAACAGCCAATCGGCAGCGAAGAAACCCGCGCTGGCGCACGTAACCGCGTGGCGAATGCCCGGCTTGCACGTCCACAGGCTGACTTTTGGGTCGCCATTGAAGCCGGGATCGACGAAGGGAGCACCTTCAGTTGGGTGGTGATCGAGAGCGCTGAACAGCGCGGCGAAGCCCGCTCCGCCACCCTGCCGCTCCCGGAGGTGATTCTGGATAAAGTGCGCGAAGGGGAAGCCCTTGGGCCGGTGATGTCGAAATACACCGGCATTGATGAGATTGGGCGCAAAGAGGGGGCGATTGGGGTCTTTACCGCCGGGGCGCTGACGCGCTCAAGCGTTTACCATCAGGCGGTGATCCTGGCGTTAAGTCCGTTTCATAACGCGATATACAGGTAATTACGCCTTATCCGGCCTACGGTACACACGTCTTGTGTAGGCCTGATAAGCGCAGCGCCATCAGGCGTTTTTCAGCAGCACCTGTTCCAGCCACTGGCGCAATTCAACCGGCGCCGATTTCAGGCTGTTCGATCCGCGGGTGATGGTGGCGATCCCCGCCCCCAGCTCGCTTTTCAGCTCGCGCTGGCTCATCTCACCGCGCAGCAGCTCCTCGATGATCCGCACCCGGGTGCCCAGCGCCTCGCGCTCGTCGGGGGTCAGCATCAGCTGCAGCAGCGGCAGATGCAGATCCTGTTCATAAGACTGACGAAGCAGCTCCACAAAACGAAGCCACTCCTGATGACGTTGCTCGGCCATCGCCGATGAATAAGGGGAATGCTGGGTCATGTTATGCCGCCTTTCGTACTCTTAAACGAGTACAAGCATAACATAACCCCACCGATCAGTAACGTCGCTGCCACTCACTGTCGCTCATCAGGGTATCTTTCTCTCCCATGAAGTAGCGATAGTAAGCATCATACGCCAGGACGTTCTTCACATAGCCGCGGGTTTCTGAGAACGGAATGCTCTCGACAAACGCCACCGCGTCAATGCGGCCGGCACTGTTGCCAAGCCAGGTGCGCACGCGGCCCGGACCGGCGTTATAGGCCGCCGAGGCGAAGATACGGTTATCGCCGAACTGGTCGTAGACGCTCTGCAGATAGGTGGTGCCAATATTGATATTGGTCTCCGGATCCAGCAGCTGCGACGGGCTGGTGTAACCCGGGATACTAAACTTCTTCACCGTATGGGCGGCGGTGGCGGGCATCACCTGCATCAGACCGCTGGCCCCCACCGGCGAGCGCACTTTCGGGTTCCAGGCGCTCTCCTGACGGGCAATCGCCATCGCATAGCTCTGCGGGATAGTTTTGCCGCGGGTATAGCGTTCGAACAGATCCTTATAGGCCAGCGGGAAACGCTCCTCGAGATGATCCCACAGCTTACCGGCGATCGTCGCCTGGACGCTGAGATCCCACCAGTGATTATCAAAGGCATAGCGCGCCAGTTGCGCTTTTTCGTCGATGGTGCGGCTGGTGACCAGGTTCGCCCATTCGCTGCGGGCGGTGTTGTCCAGATTCCAGTACATCAGCTCGCGCACCCGCGCCATCTCCGGCCCCTGCACCAGCGCCGCATTCACACCGGACGGCGCTTTATCAATCTTTAAGGTGTACTCCTCGCCGAGCCGCTGGGCCGCGACCATCGGATAGAAACCGCGCTGCTGCATCAGGCTGTGCAGAATCGATTTCGCCTCCTCCTCACGCCCCCGCTCCAGCAGAAGATCCGCCTGCCAGTAGCGCCACTCGTCCTTCTCTTTCGCCTCCATCGGCAAGCGCGCCAGCCAGGTGTTCAGGCCGCGGCGATCGCCATTCCCCAACGCCATGCGCACGCGGCGCTCCACCAGCGAGGTGGACTGCGAACGCATGATGGCGTCATCGCGCCAGCGCGCCTGTTCATCGGTGACATCGCTGCCCATCAGTCGCCACGCCACGATATCGCGCAGCTCCTGGGTCTGATCCTCATTGAGCTGCTGCGCCTGGGCAAGGGATGGGATCATCAACCGGGCGTTTTCCACGTCGTCCCGCGCCACGCTGGTGAACGCCACTGCCGCCATCTGGCGGGTAAAATCGGTGGCGCCCGTGGTGCGGGCAAAGTCCATCACCGTCTTCGGATCGTTCGCCAGCTGGATCAGCGCGCTGGAGATGGTCTGATACTCCGGCGGCATCTGTCCGGCGAGCGCGGTCACCAGACGGGTGTTGCCCGCTTTCATCGCCAGACGGATGCGCTCCAGATACGCTAAAGGATCCTGCTTGCCGGAGGCGCGCCAGGCGCCGAACAGCGAGTCGCAGGCGTTGGGCTGGCTTTTACCGGTGAGCCATAGCGCTTTGGCGCCGTTCCAGGCCTCTTCCTGCTGGCCTGTCGCCCACTTCGCGTAGTAGTAGTTACACTGCGCTTCGGTGGTACCGGGTTTTTCAGGGCTAAAGGCCAGCAGGCCGCGCCAGTCTTCACGGCGGGCCAGCTCGTTGACAAAGCGCGACTGTAGGGTACGCGCCGGAGGCAGCGTCGGGTTGGCCTGGATAAAGTTTTGGACGGTGATCGTCGGCTGGTTCATCAGATCGTCGGTGAGCTGGCGGTATTCCAGATAGGGGTAGAGCGGGTAATCTTTCAACGTCGGCATCAGGGCCTGCACCGTCTCCATCTGTCGCTGATCCCATGCCTGTTTGATCTGGGCATAGCGGTTACGTTGTTCATCCAGTGAATCGGCTCGCGCCGCGCTGCTGATGGTCAGCACGCAGACGCTGGCAGCCAACAGTCGCCAGCCCACTTGTTTGGCTTTTACCACACGCTCATCCTCTGTTAATCGTCATTAAATGCAGCATCGTGCCGCGCAAAAACGTAATTAACTTATGCTAACCAGGCATCCCGCAACGCGCCACGTTACCGACACATTTTTACCTTTCTTGCGCGTTTTAACACTCCTGCCGTCGATGGCTGGGATTAGGCGGGGAAAAAGGCTACACTTCGCCACTATTCTCATCACGATAAAAGAGGCGAAGTCCAACGTGGCTCAATTCGTTTATACCATGCATCGTGTCGGCAAAGTGGTACCGCCGAAACGTCATATTCTTAAAAATATCTCGCTGAGCTTCTTCCCGGGCGCAAAAATTGGTGTGCTGGGTCTCAACGGTGCCGGTAAGTCCACCTTGCTGCGCATCATGGCGGGCATCGATACAGAGATCGAAGGTGAAGCCCGTCCGCAGCCTGGCCTCAAAATCGGTTACCTGCCCCAGGAACCGCAGCTGAACCCGGAGCACACCGTTCGTGAATCTGTTGAAGAAGCCGTTTCCGAAGTGGTTAACGCGCTGAAAGGTCTGGACGAGGTGTACGCGAAGTACGCAGAGCCGGATGCAGACTTCGATAAGCTCGCGGCCCAGCAGGGTAAATATGAAGAGATCATCCAGGCACACGACGGTCATAACCTGAACGTGCAGCTGGAGCGTGCGGCCGATGCCCTGCGCCTGCCAGACTGGGATGCAAAAATCGCCAACCTCTCCGGTGGTGAGCGCCGCCGCGTCGCGCTGTGCCGTCTGCTGCTGGAAAAGCCAGACATGCTGCTGCTCGACGAACCCACCAACCACCTGGATGCGGAATCTGTGGCGTGGCTGGAACGCTTCCTGCACGACTTCGAAGGCACCGTTGTGGCGATCACCCACGACCGTTACTTCCTTGATAACGTTGCCGGCTGGATCCTGGAGCTGGACCGCGGGGAAGGTATTCCGTGGGAAGGTAACTACTCCTCCTGGCTGGAGCAGAAAGATCAGCGTCTGGCGCAGGAAGCTTCTCAGGAAGCGGCCCGTCGCAAATCCATTGAGAAAGAGCTGGAGTGGGTTCGTCAGGGCACTAAAGGCCGTCAGTCTAAGGGCAAAGCCCGTCTGGCGCGCTTCGAAGAGCTGAACAACACCGAATACCAGAAACGTAACGAAACCAACGAACTGTTTATTCCACCTGGAGCCCGTCTGGGTGACAAAGTGGTTGAAGTCAGCAACCTGCGTAAATCCTACGGCGACCGCGTGCTGATCGACGATCTGAGCTTCTCGGTACCGAAAGGCGCGATCGTCGGCATCATCGGTCCGAACGGCGCGGGTAAATCGACCCTGTTCCGCATGATGTCCGGTCAGGAACAGCCTGACAGCGGCACCATCACCCTCGGCGAAACCGTGAAGCTGGCCTCCGTGGATCAGTTCCGCGACGCAATGGATAACAGCAAAACCGTCTGGGAAGAAGTTTCCGGCGGCCTGGATATCATGCGTATCGGCAACACCGAAATGCCAAGCCGCGCCTATGTGGGCCGCTTTAACTTTAAAGGGGTTGATCAGGGTAAACGCGTGGGCGAGCTGTCCGGCGGTGAGCGTGGTCGTCTGCATCTGGCAAAACTGCTGCAGGTTGGCGGTAACATGCTGCTGCTCGATGAACCGACCAACGACCTCGACATCGAAACCCTGCGCGCGCTGGAAAACGCCCTGCTGGAGTTCCCGGGCTGCGCCATGGTGATCTCCCACGACCGTTGGTTCCTCGACCGTATCGCAACCCACATTCTGGATTACCAAGATGAGGGTAAAGTGGAGTTCTTCGAAGGTAACTTCACCGAATACGAAGAGTACAAGAAACGCACGCTGGGCGCTGACGCGCTGGAGCCAAAGCGTATCAAGTACAAGCGTATCGCCAAGTAAAGGCAAAACGGCAACCCACGGGTTGCCGTTTTTATGTGTGCCGGGTGGCGGCTTCGCCTTACCCGGCCTACGGTTTTGTCGGCCCGGCAAGCAGAGCGGCAGAGGGCTTACCCCTTCTCGCCCATCATCTCTTTCACCAGCTCCACGCAGCGCAGGAATCGGTTGTCATAGTCCGCCTCTTCCACATGCACAAAGTCGATATTGTTCGCTTCAAGCATCTCCACCAGCATGGTCTGGAACTCTCTCCTGTCCACCGAGCTGCCCAGGCTGCGCATCCCGTCCGCCACCCAGGGGGTGTTGTTCTCCAGCAGAATCACTAAGTCGAAGCGGTACTCGTCGATCAGTGCCTGCACAAACGGGTGCTCGCGCCCTTCATATTTTTTACAGAACGCCTGGGTGGTGACGAAATCGGTATCGACAAACGCCACTTTATTGGCGTATTTCACCGCAAAATCAATGTACTGGGCGTGCCCCAGTGCAATCTTGTCGTAGTCGGAATATTGCAGCGCCATCTCGTCGCCGCCGAGGTGCGAGAAGACGTAATCCCGGCCATACTCCCAGGCGCTGGTGGTGTTGAAGATGTTCGCCAGCTTGTTGACCAGCGTGGACTTACCGCTGGACTCACCGCCGAGGATCGCCACGGTGCGCACGAAGAACGGCTTCACTTCCGTCGGGATGTATTCCCAGTAGCGGAACGGGTTTTCGCGGATCTGGGCGCCACTGATATTCATAAAGGTGCGTTTAGGGTCGATCAGCACCGTTTCCGTGCCCAGATGTTCGGGATACTGCGAAGCGTCAGACTCTTCAGAGGTGTAGATCCAGTTTGGCTGGATCCCTTTCTCTTCCATAAAGGCTTTTATACCGTTGCTCCAGACATCCCAGCCGTGGGGATAGGGCTCCATCCCCTCTTCGTTAAAGGCATGAATGCGGATGTTTTTCTGGTACTTGAAGGTCTGAAGCAGCCAGCGCAGGCGGTCCGGGACGGTGGGCTGCTGGGACATGGCGCTCGCTTCAAACAGCTCGCGGTCGCGCTTGTCGTCGTAGCCCATGATGATGTGCAGCTCGTCCACCTGGCTACAGGCGCGCTGGATGAGGTAGATATGCCCGGTATGCAGCGGATAAAACTTGCCGAACACCACGCCGATGTTCTTCTGCATACGTGGAAATTCAAGCCCCAGAAAGCGGTGCAGCGCTTCCAGCTTCTGCGCGCTGGGGCTTTTGATTTTGGCATTCAGCAGCTGGCTTAAATAGCCCTTGGTCATACCGCTGGCTTCCGCCACCTGCTGCAAGGTGCAGCCTTTCTGGCGGATCGCGGTCTTAATATAGTCAAATGACGACATAAATTATGGTGCCTCCTGCAACATCGACCAGGTAATTATAAGTCGTCAAAGACATTTAACGCATCAGCAAGTTTTTTCACGCCAAAGACCTTCATCCCTTCCGGCACCTTTTTCGGCACGTTGGCGGCGGGGACAATCGCCCGGCGGAAGCCATGTTTTGCCGCCTCGGAGATGCGCTCCTGACCACTCGGCACCGGGCGGATTTCGCCGGCCAGGCCGACCTCGCCAAAGACCACCAGATCCTGCGGCAACGGACGGTCGCGCAGGCTGGAGACCATCGCCAGCAGCAGCGCCAGGTCGGCGCTGGTTTCGGTGACCTTCACGCCGCCGACCACGTTGACAAACACATCCTGATCCGCCATCTGCAGGCCGCCGTGACGGTGCAGCACCGCCAGCAAAATTGCCAGACGGTTTTGCTCCAGCCCCACCGCCACGCGACGGGGATTGCCCATCATCGAGTGATCGACCAGAGCCTGGATCTCCACCAGCAGCGGGCGCGTCCCTTCCCAGACCACCATTACCGAGCTGCCGGAGGTGACTTCGTCGCCGCGGCTCAGGAAGATGGCTGACGGGTTGCTCACTTCACGCAGCCCCTGCTCGGTCATGGCAAAGACGCCCAGCTCATTCACCGCGCCAAAGCGGTTCTTATGGCTGCGCAGGGTACGGAAACGGGTATCGGCATCGCCATCCAGCATCACGGAGCAGTCGATACAGTGCTCCAGCACTTTCGGCCCCGCCAGGGCGCCATCTTTGGTGACGTGGCCGACCATGATGATCGCCACGCCGCGCGTTTTCGCAAAGCGCGTCAGATAGGCGGCAGTTTCGCGCACCTGGGCGACGCTCCCCGGCGACGACTGGATGTCTGCCATGTGCATCACCTGAATGGAGTCGATCACCATCAGCTTCGGCTGCTCTTCTTCAGCAATCATGCAGATCTGCTCGATGCTGGTTTCGGAGAGCATATTCAGCTCGCTGGTGGGCAGCCCCAGCCGGTGGGCACGCATCGCCACCTGCTGCAGCGACTCTTCCCCGGTGACGTAGAGCGTTTTCATCTGCGCCGCGAGCTTGCAGAGGGTTTGCAGCAGCAGGGTCGATTTCCCGGCGCCCGGGTTCCCGCCAATCAGAATGGCGCTGCCCGGCACCACGCCGCCGCCCAGCACCCGGTCAAACTCTTTAAAACCGGTTGAGAAGCGCGGCAGGGCTTCAAGGCTGATGTCGGAGAGCTTCTGGACTTTCGATACGCCTGCGTTGCCCGCATAACCGCTCAGACGCTCGTTACGGGCTACGGTGGGTGAAGCGGCAACTCCGCGCACTTCGGTGATGGTGTTCCAGGCATGACAGGCGCTGCACTGCCCCTGCCAGCGCGGATAATCCGCACCACATTCATTACAGACAAATGCGCGTTTTGGAGCTTTCGCCACGTTTTACCTCTTTATTTCTGGTTTACGCTGCCAGAGAGAATGCAGAACACCCCCATCAGGTCAGCATGACGGATAGTGACTTCCGTCTTTTCGTTCACGGTCGGTTTGGCATGGTAGGCGATGCCAAGCCCGGCCACTTTAATCATCGGCAGATCGTTCGCGCCGTCGCCAATGGCCACCGTCTGGGCAACCGGGATCTCATATTTTTCCGCCAGACGCGTCAGGGTGTTGGCCTTGAACTGGGCATCAACGATATCGCCAACCACGTTTCCGGTCAGTTTGCCGTCGCGGATCTCCAGCTCGTTGGCGACCACCGCGTCCAGGCGCAGCTTGTCACGCAGATACTCGGCAAAGAAGGTGAACCCGCCGGAGGCGATGGCCACTTTCCAGCCCAGGGTTTCCAGCTTCAGCACCAGCTGCACCAGCCCCGGCATCAGGGGGAGCTTTTCCCGGACCTGCATCAGGATATTCGCGTCGGCATCTTTCAGGGTCGCCACGCGCTGTTTCAGGCTGGCGGTGAAGTCCAGTTCGCCGCGCATGGCGCGTTCGGTCACTTCAGCCACCATCTCGCCGGTACCCGCCAGTTTAGCAATTTCGTCGATGCACTCGATCTGGATGGCGGTTGAATCCATGTCCATCACCAGCAAGCCCGGCGTTTTCAGGTGCGGGATTTTACCCAACGGCGCGACATCGAGACCCGCATCATGCGCCAGACGGGTGGCACGCTGGGTCAGGGAATCGGCCAGACGAATCACCTGATAATCTTCCACACACCAGGCCGCCACGATCACCATTGCCGCGCCCAGCTTGCGCTGATACGTCGTTAACTGCTGTTTATCCAGGCCGCGTCCATACAGCAGCCAGCCGCTACGACCAGCATGGTAATCCAGTGGCATTACCTCATCACCACTTAATGAGAGCGGCAATCCTGGCCAGAGAGAGAGATCATTGGGCAGGTCGCACCAGGTAATGTTTGGCATTAAAGCTCCTGTAAAATCGTTCGCGCCGGGAATCATCCAGGGGAGGGAAAATAACGCATGAGGCTACCTTGTAACCATCACTTCTGGCAACATTAACCCCGAAAATTTTCAGCAGGTGGAATATGGCTCGTGCAAAACTGAAATTCCGGCTTCATCGTGCCGTGATTGTCCTCTCCTGTCTCGCCCTGTTAGTGGCGCTGATGCAGGGCGCATCGTGGTTCAGCCAGAATCATCAACGGCAGCGTAATCCGCAGCTTGAAGAGCTGGCGCACACCCTTGCGCGTCAGGTGTCGCTCAACATCGCCCCGCTGATGCGCACCGAAACGCCGGATGAAAAGCGCATCACCCAGGTGCTGCATCTTCTGACGGAAGAGAGCCGCATCCTGGATGCCAGCGTTTACGATGAAGAAGGAGCCCTGATTGCCCGCTCCGGCGAGCATGTCGACGTGCGCGACAGGCTGGCGCTGGATGGTAAAAAAGCGGGCGGCTACTTTAACCAGCAGCTGGTGGAGCCGATTCAGGGTAAAAACGGCCCGCTCGGCTATCTGCGTCTGACACTCGACACCCATACTTTGGCCACCGAGGCCAAGCAGGTGGATAACACCACCAATATTCTGCGCCTGATGCTGCTGTTGTCGCTGGCGATCGGCGTGGTGCTGACCCGCACGCTGCTGCAGGGCAAACGCACCCGCTGGCAGCAGTCGCCATTCCTGCTCACCGCCAGTAAATCGGTGCCTGAAGAGGAAGAGAGCGAAAAGAAAAGCGAGTGATTGAGTCGATAACCGTTTCAGGAGAGGAAATCTGCATGTCTACATTGCGTCTGCTTATCTCAGATTCATACGATCCCTGGTTTAACCTTGCGGTAGAAGAGTGCATCTTCCGCCAGATGCCCGCCACGCAGCGGGTGCTGTTCCTGTGGCGCAACGCCGACACGGTGGTCATTGGCCGGGCGCAAAACCCGTGGAAAGAGTGCAACACGCGGCGCATGGAAGAGGACAATGTGCGCCTGGCCCGTCGCAGCAGCGGCGGCGGCGCGGTATTCCACGACCTCGGCAACACCTGCTTTACCTTTATGGCCGGAAAGCCGGAGTACGACAAAACCATCTCCACCAGCATCGTACTGAACGCGTTGCAGGCGCTGGGGGCCACGGCGGAAGCCTCCGGGCGCAACGACCTGGTGGTAAAAACAGATGAAGGTGACCGGAAGGTCTCCGGCTCGGCCTATCGCGAAACGATGGACCGGGGTTTCCATCACGGCACCCTGTTATTAAATGCCGATCTTAGCCGCCTGGCGAACTACCTCAATCCCGACCAGAAAAAGTTGCAGGCCAAGGGCATTACCTCGGTACGCGGACGGGTTGCCAATCTGGTGGATCTGCTGCCGGGCATCACCCATGAGCGGATCTGCGATGCTATCCGCGAGGCGTTTTTTGCCCATTACGGCGAGCGGGTTGAA
Organism: Leclercia sp. M50; assembly: GCF_037150775.1. Taxonomy (NCBI): domain Bacteria; kingdom Pseudomonadati; phylum Pseudomonadota; class Gammaproteobacteria; order Enterobacterales; family Enterobacteriaceae; genus Leclercia; species Leclercia sp. M50. Next base: position 15,256 of record NZ_JBBCPK010000006.1, on the reverse strand, counting down.
GCCGAACTCATTTCACCTGACAAGACGCCGGATCTGCCGAACTTTGCCGAAACCTTTGCCCGCCAGAGCAGCTGGGAGTGGAACTTCGGTCAGGCGCCTGCCTTCTCGCACCTGCTGGATGAGCGCTTTACGTGGGGCGGCGTGGAGCTGCACTTCGACGTCGAGAAGGGCCATATCTCGCGTACCCAGGTCTTTACCGACAGCCTGAACCCGGCGCCGTTAGAGGCGCTGGCGGCGCGTTTGCAGGGCTGTTTGTACCGTGCGGATAGGCTGCAACAAGAGTGCGATGCCCTGATCGGCGATTTCCCGGAACAGGAAAAAGAGCTGCGGGAGTTGTCAGCCTGGATTGCGCGGGCGGTACGCTAACAAAAAGCCCGCTTGCGCGGGCCTGTAATCGTAGGCCGGGTAAGCCGAAGCCGCCACCCGGCAGAACAGATCTTACTCTTTATCGCCTAGCAGGACGGATTCCAGCGCGATCTTGATCATGTCGTTGAAGGTGGTCTGACGCTCAGCGGCAGTGGTCTGCTCGTGAGTACGGATGTGGTCAGACACGGTGCAGATGGTCAGGGCTTTCGCACCGAACTCAGCCGCCACACCGTAGATACCCGCCGCTTCCATCTCCACGCCCAGGATGCCATATTTCTCCATCACGTCGAACATCTCGCCGCCGTCTGGCGCGTAGAAGAGGTCCGCAGAGAAGATGTTACCCACGCGCGCGTCCACGCCCAGCGCTTTGGCGGCGTCAACGGCGTTACGCACCATATCAAAGTCGGCAATCGCCGCGAAGTCATGGTCTTTGAAACGCATGCGGTTAACTTTGGAGTCGGTGCAGGCGCCCATGCCGATCACGATGTCACGCAGCTTAACGTCCATACGCACGGCGCCGCAGGAGCCGACGCGGATGATTTTCTTCACGCCGAAATCGGTGATCAGCTCTTTGGTGTAGATGGAGCAGGATGGGATACCCATACCGTGACCCATAACGGAAATTTTGCGGCCTTTGTAGGTACCGGTGAAGCCCAGCATGCCGCGAACGTTGTTCACTTCACGCACATCTTCGAGGAAGGTTTCGGCGATGTGCTTCGCGCGCAGCGGGTCGCCCGGCATCAATACGACGTCAGCGAAATCACCCATCTCTGCATTAATGTGAGGAGTTGCCATCTTCAGTTCCCTTATTAGTATGTTGTTTTGCCGGGCGGCGGCTGCGCCTTACCCGGCCTACAAAAAACGTAAGCCCGGCAAGCCACGCGCCGCCGGGCAGCGTCATCAGAACATGGCTTTGCCATATTCCATGTCAGACGTACCAAAGTATTTTGCAATCGTCTGGCCGATATCCGCGAAAGTTTCACGATGGCCCAGAGAGCCTGGTTTCACTTTCGGACCGTAGACCAGCACCGGAATGTGCTCGCGGGTGTGGTCGGTACCGGTCCAGGTTGGGTCGCAGCCGTGGTCGGCGGTCAGGATCAGAATGTCATCTTCACCCACCAGCTCCATCAGCTCCGGCAGACGGCGGTCGAACAGCTCCAGACCGGCAGCATAACCTGCAACGTCGCGACGGTGGCCCCAGGAGGAGTCGAAGTCCACGAAGTTGGTAAAGACGATGGTGTTATCACCCGCCTCTTTCATCTCTTTGACGGTGGCGTCGAACAGCGCATCCAGACCGGTGGCTTTCACTTTTTTGGTGATGCCGCAGTTGGCGTAGATATCGGCGATCTTACCGACAGAGACCACCTGGCCCCCTTTCTCATCAACCAGTTTCTGCAGCACGGTCGGCGCTGGCGGTTCAACGGCCAGGTCGTGACGGTTACCGGTACGCTGGAAGTTGCCCGGCTTGTCACCCACAAACGGACGCGCGATCACGCGGCCAATGTTGTAGCCGCCTTCAGTCAGCTCTTCACGGGCGATTTCGCACAGCTCGTACAGGCGATCCAGACCAAAGGTCTCTTCGTGGCAGGCAATCTGGAACACGGAGTCAGCGGAGGTGTAGAAAATCGGCTTCCCGGTTTTCATGTGCTCTTCGCCGAGCTGATCCAGAATGACGGTACCGGAAGAGTGGCAGTTGCCGAGGTAACCCGGCAGGTTCGCACGCTCAACCAGCTTATCGAGCAGCTCCTGCGGGAAGCTGTTTTCGTGATCGGAGAAATAGCCCCAGTCAAACAGAACCGGCACACCGGCGATTTCCCAGTGACCTGACGGGGTGTCTTTCCCGGAAGAGAGCTCGTGCGCCCAGGCGTACGCGCCCACCACTTCCGCGTTAGCGTCCATACCGGCGGCAACGTTGCCGGTAGAACCTTCGTGGGCCTTAACCAGACCCAGGCGGGTCAGGTTTGGCAGATTCAGAGGGCCCTGACGACCGTTGTTCGCTTCGCCTTTTGCACAGGCTTCAGCAATGTGACCCATGGTGTCTGCACCGTTGTCACCAAAGCGATCTGCATCTTCTGTAGCGCCGATGCCGAAAGAGTCCAGCACCATAATAAATGCACGTTTCATATGTTCTCCGTACTCAGTGCTTCATAAAAAAGCGATCAGATCAGTATACCGCTATTCGGTAATACGACGATAGACCGAAGGCGAGCTTTCTGAGGCATTATCTGCCAGGGTAATGGCCGCTTTCACCGCTTTCGCCGCCTCCTGCCAGCTGTTTTCATCCTTCGCATGGATCACCGCCAGCGGACGTTGACCGTCAACGCTGTCGCCCAGACGGGCCATATCGGTGAAGCCGACGCTGTAATCAATGCTGTCGGAAGCCTGACGACGACCGCCGCCCATCGACACCACCGCCATCCCCAGCGCGCGGGTGTCCATTGCCGAGACAAAGCCTTCGGTATCCGCATAGACCGCTTTGCTGAGCATCGCGGTAGGCAGGTATTTGGCGTAGTTTTCCACGAAGTCGGTCGGGCCTTTTTGCGCCGCCACCATGCGGCCAAAGATCTCCGCCGCTTTGCCGTTGTCCAGCACCGCCTGAAGCTTCGCGCGGGCGTCGGCGTCATCTTTCGCCAGGTTACCGGAGATCAACATCTCGACGCACAGCGCCATGGTGACGTCAAACAGACGCGGGTTACGGTACTCACCGGTGAGGAACTGCACCGCTTCGCGGACTTCGACCGCGTTACCCGCGCTGGAGGCGAGCACCTGGTTCATATCGGTAAGCAGCGCGGTGGTGCGCACCCCAGCGCCGTTAGCCACGCCAACAATTGCTTCCGCAAGCTGGGCAGAGAGTTCGTAAGTCGGCATAAAGGCGCCGCTGCCCACTTTGACGTCCATCACCAGCGCATCCAGCCCTTCGGCCAGCTTCTTGGCGAGGATCGAGGCGGTGATCAGCGGGATGGAATCGACGGTCGCGGTAATGTCACGCGTGGCGTAAAAACGCTTATCCGCCGGGGCAAGGGAGCTGGTCTGGCCGATAATCGCCACACCCACATCTTTAATAATGTCGCGGAAGCGATTGTCATCCGGGAAGATATCGAAGCCCGGAATGGCTTCCAGTTTGTCGAGCGTGCCGCCGGTATGACCGAGGCCGCGCCCGGAAATCATAGGAATGTAGCCGCCGCAGGCAGCGACCATTGGCCCCAGCATCAGCGAGGTGACATCACCCACGCCGCCGGTGGAGTGTTTGTCCACGATTGGGCCATTAAGGTTAAGGCCTTTCCAGTCCAGAACGGTTCCTGAATCCCGCATTGCCATGGTCAGCGACACGCGCTCCGGCATCGCCATATCGTGGAAGAAAATGGTCATCGCCAGGGCGGCAATCTGCCCTTCAGAGATGGTATTGTCGCGAATGCCGTTGATAAAGAAACGGATCTCTTCGTCGCTTAAAGCATGACCATCACGTTTTTTACGAATAATTTCTTGTGCGAGAAACAAAATAACCCCCTGAGGAAGTGAGTCGAAGGCTAACCGTAGGCCGGGTAAGCGTAGCGCCACCCGGCGAAGCGGAATAACGCCGGAGGGCGGCTACGCCTTATCCGGCTTACAACGAGTAGTGCTATTAGTAGCTGCTTGCGCTCTTACCGTCGCCGTGACCCAGCGCTTTCAGCAGGCTCGCCAGCAGGCTGGATGCGCCAAAACGGTAGTGACGGGCATCGGCCCAGTCGGCACCGAACAGCTCATCGGCAATCGCCAGGAACTGCTGCGCATCTTCTGCGGTACGCACGCCGCCCGCCGGTTTGAAGCCCACGGTTTTTTCCACGCCCATGTCGCGGATCACTTCCATCATGATGCGTGCGCTTTCCGGAGTGGCGTTCACCGGCACTTTACCGGTGGAGGTTTTAATGAAGTCTGCCCCGGCTTTGATGGAGATTTCAGACGCTTTGCGAATCAGCGCCTCTTCTTTCAGTTCGCCGGTTTCGATGATCACTTTCAGCAGTACGTTTGCCGCGGCGCAGGCCTCTTTACAGGCTTTCACCAGATCGAAACCGACCTGCTCGTTACCCGCGATCAGCGCGCGGTACGGGAAGACCACATCCACTTCATCAGCGCCATAGGCAATGGCGGCGCGGGTTTCGGCCAGCGCGATCTCGATGTCGTCGTTGCCGTGCGGGAAGTTCGTCACCGTGGCAATACGCACCTCCGGCGTGCCCTGCTCTTTCAGGGTCTTACGCGCGATGGGAATGAAACGCGGGTAGATACAGACAGCCGCGGTGGTGCCCACCGGGGTTTTCGCCTGATGACACAGCGCGATCACTTTTTCGTTGGTGTCGTCGTCATTCAGGGTGGTCAGATCCATCAGTTTCAGTGCGCGCAGGCTGCTGGCGGTTAAATCGGTCATAACATTCTCCGGGCGTATAGCCGTAAAATTTCACCTTGCGGGTCTGTGAGTATTCTAACATTCACCCGCATTCTCACTTCGACATTCATCACAGTTAATGAAAAATGCATACAAATTTGCATTACCGTAATGCGATCAACTTCAAATAATTAAGCTGCAACTGCGGATTAAAGCGTCAGGCACCCGCGCAGGATCAAAGGCAGCCGGCGGGACTCTTTTTACACTCTTCCTCTGTCCATGCAGAACAATAAGGAAGCGACAATGTCCCTCTCCACACCCGCCGCCCTGCAACAACGTTGCCAGAAAATTGTGACAAGCCCAATGTTAAGCCCCGAACAAAAACGCCATTTTCTGGCGCTGGAGGCGGAAAACAACCTGCCCTATCCCGCGCTGGATAACGATGCGCGCCTGGCGCTGGCCGGGGGGTTTATCTGCGATATGTTTGAAGGCCACGCGCCTTACAAACCGCGCTACGTGTTGCCCGACTATGCGCTGTTCCTGAAACAGGGTTCGGCGTGGCTGGAGCTGGAGGGCGCTCAGGATCTGGATGATGCGCTGTCGCTGCTGACCATCCTTTATCATCATGTTCCCTCCGTCACCGGCATGCCGGTCTTTCTCGGCCATCTCGATACGCTGTTGCAGCCGTATGTTAAAATTCTAACACAAGAAGAAATCGATATTCGAATAAAACGTTTCTGGCGCTACCTCGATCGCACCCTGCCTGATGCCTTCGTCCATGCCAATATCGGCCCGGCAGAGGGGCCAGTCACGCGCGCCATCTTACGTGCCGATGCAGAGCTTAAGCAGGTTTCACCCAACCTTACCTTTATTTATGATCCGGATATCACCCCGGATTCCCTGCTGCTGGAGGTGGCGAAGAACATCTGCGAATGCAGCAAGCCGCACATTGCCAACGGTCCGGTGAATGATAAAATTTTCACAAAAAAGGGCTACGGTGTGGTTAGCTGTTACAACTCGCTGCCGCTGGCGGGCGGAGGCAGCACCCTGGTGCGCCTCAACCTGAAAGCCATCGCCGAACAGAGCGAGACGGTGGAGGCGTTCTTTACCTGCACCCTGCCGCACTACTGCCAGCAGCAGATAGCCATTATCGATGCGCGCTGCGACTTCCTGTACCAGCGTTCCGGCTTCTTTGAGCATAGCTTCCTGGTTAAAGAAGGGCTGATCGATCCCGACAGCTTTGTGCCGATGTTCGGTATGTATGGCCTGGCTGAGGCGGTGAACGTGCTGTGTGAGAAGGCCGGGATCAACGGGCGCTACGGCCAGGATGACCAGGCTAATGCGCTGGGATATCGCATCAGCGAACAGCTGGCAGCGTTCGTGGAAGCGACCCCGGTTAAACATGGCTGGAAAAAACGCGCCATGCTGCATGCCCAGTCGGGGATCAGTTCCGATGTGGGCACCACGCCGGGGGCGCGCCTGCCGTATGGGGACGAGCCCGATCCCATCAACCACCTGCTGGCGGTGGCCCCGCATCACCGTCACTATCACGCCGGGATCAGCGACATCCTGACGCTGGATGAAACCGTGAAATGCAATCCGCAGGCGGTGGTGGAACTCTGTCTGGGTGCCTTCCGCGCCGGAATGCGTGAATTCAGTGCCAACGTGTCGGGCAACGATCTGGTTCGCGTGACGGGCTATATGGTGCGGCTGTCCGAGCTGGAAAAATATCGCGCAGAAGGTTCCCGCACCAACACCACCTGGCTGGGAGAAGAGGCCGCCCGCAACACCCGCATTCTGGAGCGCCAGCCGCGCGTGATAAGCCATGAACAACAGATGCGCTTTAGTCAGTAAGGTTATCCCGTTCTCCTGCGTCGACGGGCCCGGCAGCCGCCTGGCCCTGTTTCTGCAGGGATGTAACCTGCGCTGCAAAACCTGCCACAACCCGTGGACAATAGGACGTTGCAACGACTGCGCCGCCTGTGTGCCGCACTGCCCGCATGAGGCGCTGAACGTTCAGGCCGGGCGCGTCTGGTGGGATGAGGCGCATTGCCAGCAGTGCGACACCTGCCTGCAAATGTGCCCGCAGCAGGCGACGCCTATGGCGCAGCGCTATAGTGTGGAAGAGATGGTGGCGCAGATCCGCAAGGTCGCGCCGTTTATCTCCGGCATTACCGTCAGCGGCGGGGAGGCCACCACTCAGCTGCCGTTTCTGGTGGCGCTGTTTTCGACGCTAAAAGCCGATCCGCAGCTACAGCATCTGACCTGCCTGGTAGACAGCAACGGCCTGCTAAGCGAAACCGGCTGGCAGAAACTGCTCCCGGTGTTTGATGGCGCGATGGTGGATCTCAAGGCATGGGGTAATGAACACCACCGCTATCTGACCGGACGCGAAAACCCTCTCATCAAGCACAGCATCCGCTGGCTGGCGGCGCACAACAAGCTGAGCGAACTGCGCCTGCTGGTGATCCCGGATCGCTGTGATTACCTGACGCACCGTCGTGAACTGATCAAATTTATCCGCCAGTTGGGGGATGTTCCCGTCAGGATCAACGCCTTTCACGCGCATGGCGTCTATGGCGAAGCCCGGCACTGGCGCAGCGCAACGGCTGAGGATGTTGAGCCCCTGGCGCAGCTGCTGGAGCGCGAGCAGTTCAGCGTGATCCGCCCGGCGCTCTATCTATAACGACAGGCCGAACAGCGCGCGGGTATTGTCCAGCAGCGCCTGGGCGATCTCCTCCGCGGGCTCCGGGCGTAGTTCACACAGGGAGGTAAAGACCCTTGCCGCCTGCTCCGGGCGGTTCGGCTGCCCCTGAAAACCGTTGAGCGGCATATCCGGGGCATCGGTTTCCAGCACCAGCGCGGAGAGGGGGAGCTGCGCCATCACCTCACGGGTTTTGTTGGCGCGGGGATAGGTAATGGTGCCGCCGACGCCAATGTTATAGCCCAACGCCACAAAGCGCTGCGCCTGTTGCAGGCTGCCGGCAAAGCCGTGTACCACCCCGGTACGCGGCAGATTGTGGCGCTTAAGGTGCATCGCCAGCTTGTCATGGGTGCGCCGGGAGTGGAGGATCACCGGCAGATCGTAGCGTTTGGCCAGCTTCAGCTGCGCATCGAGGATCGCCTCCTGCCGCTCGAAGTGAGGATCCTCGCGATAGAGATCGAGGCCGATCTCCCCCACCGCCACCAGCCTTTCCGGACGTGCCGCGAGCGCCGCCTCCAGCTTTTCCAGATCGGCATCCTGATGGTTTTCGATCACAATCGGATGCAGACCTAGCGCCATATAGAGCGCCGGGTAGCGCGCGCCGAGATCCAGCACGCGATCGATGCTCGCCGCATCAATGGCCGGCACCACGATCGCCATGACCCCCGCTCCGGCGGCACGCTGGATGCTGGCGGGCTCATCGCCGGTGAAGGGTGAAAAATCAAAATGGCAATGGGTATCAATAAAGCGGTAAGTCACGCCAGATCCTCATTATCAAACAGGGTGTCGTTCGCCTGCGGGGCATCGATTAACGGTGTGGCAACAACATCGTTGGCCACGCTTGCCGGGGGAACCACCACCGTAGCAGGGGCGATGATCCGCTGATGGCGGCGCAGCGGTGGACGCTCGGCCAGCATTTTGCCCACCGTCGCCAGGAAATAGCGTCCGCACAGACGCCCGGTTTTGTAATCGTCCCGCAGGGCCGGTACGCGGCTGCCCAGCGCCATGCTGTTGAGCGGCTTTGGCGGATAGATTTCAAAGATCCTCAGTTTACCCGGTGGCTTTTCAATAAACTGCTGGATGGCGTGATAGCTCGCCTCATGGTGCGACACCAGATTGAGCATCGGTTGCAGACTGCTTTCACCCAGCCAGCGTTCCATCCGCTTAAACCACTGCGGCGTATAGTACATCTGCGAGGGCACGGTGCGGATCACCACAATGGTGTTTGCCCCCCGCCGGGCCGCCTCCTGCACCGGGACCGCATCGCTGACACCGCCATCGAGATAGCTTATCCCATCCAGCAGCGCCCCCGTCCGGTAGAAGCCGGGGATGGCGCTGGTGGCGCGAAGAATATCGAGCCAGGTCTCTTTTTGCGGCGAAAAATAGCTCGCCGAGTAGTCATCTCCGCGGCAGGCGCACATCCAGAAGGCTTTGCCGGTATCGAACAGGCGCGAGGCGTTGTCCATCGCCAGCGGCATTTTGCTTGCGGTAGCATCCAGCAGCCAGTCGAGATCGATAAGATTTCCTCCGCGCACAAAGCGCAGCGGATCGAAGAAGTCGCGGGAGGTGGTGTAACGCATGATCACTTTGCGGGCGTAGCCCGGCTGATTACAGACGTAGGCCGAGAGGTTCTGCGCCCCGGCGGAGGTGCCAAAATAGAGATCGAACGGGTTAAATTGCGCGCGCATAAACTCATCCAGCACGCCAGCCGTGAAGATCCCTCGCTGCCCACCCCCTTCGCAAACCAGCGCAATCTGGCCTGGCCGAAAGGGTTTCAGTGCTAACGGCGCAATATTGCCGAGCGTAACCGGAATTCGCTGCCCCACCTCTGCTTTCCTGTTTTTTTATTTGTTATGTCACTACACAGTAGCCTACACCGGCGGGTTTCCCAAACAGGATGTATGCGAAAAGGTCAGCCAAAGAAAAAGGCCCATGCTTAACATGGGCCTTTTCATCAACATACGGTTACCTGAGCTATGGACGACGACGTCCGGTGAACAGGCTTACCAGGAACAGGATAATACCGACGACGAAGACAATTTTCGCCGCGCCCGCCGCGGTACCCGCCAGACCACCAAAACCCAGAGCGGCGGCAATTAACGCGATAACCAGAAAAATGATGCCCCAACGAAACATATGACTCTCCTTTACCATAGTTAATGTCGACCGCATGGTGAGCGCTCAGGTTGCTCACGGCGATATCTACATGTGTAATTCTTATCTCGCCTTCTGGCCTCAGCCAGAAGGACGAATTTTGGAGTTTTATTTCACTTTCAGATCGTTTTTAACGCTTTTCACGCCATCAATGGCTTTAGCGATACTTTCAGCACGGTCGCTCTGTGCCTTAGACTCGACTTCACCGCTGAGCTGTACCACGCCGTCGGTGGTTTCCACTTTCACATTACGTGAAGGGACGATGTCATCGGCAAGCAGTTTCGCTTTGATTTCGCTGGTAGTAGCAGCGTCACCGGCATAGCCTTTAGCAGACTGTTCCTTGCCGTCGCGAACATGCAGTTTGTCGCTGACAGATTTTACGCCCTCAATGCCTTTCGCCACGGAGACCGCTTTTTCAGCCTGCGCCTGGCTTTCAACGAAGCCACTCAGCGTGACGACGTTTTTATCGGTTTCTACAGAGATATCGGTGCTTTTAATGTCATCAGCATCTACCAGTGCAGCTTTTACTTTTGCTGTGATAGAGCTGTCATCCATGAAGTTACCGACTTTATTCATAGAGTTATCGATTTTTTCCCCTGCGGTGTTCGCGGTGGATTGCGCTTTGTCGGTTGCAGTGGTTTCTGCCATTGCAGAACCGCATACCAGAGCGCTACCCATCATTACCGCCAGCAGAGTTTTCGAAATCTTCAGTTTTTTAGTATTCATCGATGTATTCCTGTGGTTTGCTCCGAATTCGAGCGTCAAACATCACGTGCAAGTAGTCTTTAGTACTACCAATCAACACTCGGGCGAGATGAGAACCTTATCAACACGCATTGAATGAAACTTTCATCTGCGCCCGGTGTTAAACACTGAGTTAAATATAGATCACTCTCACAGGTCCGCTTTCAGAATTGGGCAAAAAATGAGCAATAAGCAGCAAAAGCCGTTGAATTAAGAACATTCCGCAAGGGATTAATAAGGCAGGGATTTAAGCAGAGCACGGCGGCTGCCGTGCTCCGGGAAGGGATTAATGCTCGCGGGTTTTGCGGAACTGAATATCGGGATAACGCTCGTGCGCCAGGTTCAGGTTAACCATGGTTGGGGCGATATAGGTGAGGTTATCACCGCCATCGAGCGCCAGCTGAACTTCGTTCTTACGCTTGAACTCTTCGAATTTCTTCACATCAGAACACTCTACCCAGCGCGCCGTCGCCACGTTGACCGATTCGTAAATCGCTTCAACGTTGTACTCGCTCTTCAGACGGGCAACCACCACGTCAAACTGCAGCACGCCCACGGCGCCGACAATCAGATCGTTATTGGCGATAGGACGGAATACCTGCACCGCCCCCTCTTCCGACAGCTGAACCAGCCCTTTCAGCAGCTGTTTCTGCTTCAGCGGATCTTTCAGGCGGATACGGCGGAACAGCTCCGGTGCGAAGTTCGGAATACCGGTGAACTTCATCATCTCACCCTGAGTAAAGGTGTCGCCAATCTGGATGGTGCCGTGGTTATGCAGGCCAATGATGTCGCCCGGATACGCCTCTTCCACATGGGAACGGTCACCGGCCATAAAGGTCAGCGCGTCGGAGATCACCACATCTTTACCGGTACGCACCTGGCGCAGCTTCATGCCCTTTTCATATTTGCCGGATACCACACGCATAAACGCCACGCGGTCGCGGTGTTTCGGGTCCATGTTGGCCTGAATCTTGAAGACGAAGCCGGTGAACTTCTCTTCGCTGGCAACCACTTCACGGGAGTCGGTATTGCGCGGCATCGGCTGCGGCGCCCACTCCACCAGACCGTCCAGCATATGGTCCACGCCAAAGTTACCCAGCGCGGTACCAAAGAAGACCGGCGTGATTTCACCGCTCAGGAACAGCTCTTTATCAAATTCGTGGGAAGCGCCTTTGACCAGCTCCAGCTCTTCACGCAGCTGTTCTGCCAGCTCTTCGCCGACAGCCGCGTCCAGATCAGGGTTATCCAGCCCTTTAACGACGCGCACTTCCTGAATGGTGTGACCTTTACCGCTCTGGTAGAGGTAGGTTTCGTCTTTGTAGAGATGGTAAACGCCTTTAAACAGCTTACCGCAGCCAATTGGCCAGGTGATTGGCGCACAGGCGATCTTCAGCTCACGCTCCACCTCATCCATCACCTCCATCGGATCGCGGATGTCACGGTCGAGTTTGTTCATGAAGGTCAGGATCGGCGTGTCGCGCAGACGGGTAACTTCCATCAGCTTACGGGTACGATCCTCAACGCCTTTTGCGGCATCGATCACCATCAGACAGCAGTCCACCGCCGTCAGGGTACGATAAGTATCTTCGGAGAAGTCTTCGTGCCCCGGGGTGTCCAGCAGGTTCACCAGGCAGTCGTGATACGGGAACTGCATTACGGAGGTGGTAATCGAGATCCCACGCTGCTTTTCCATCTCCATCCAGTCCGATTTTGCATGCTGGCTGGAGCCACGGCCTTTTACCGTACCGGCGGTCTGGATCGCCTGTCCGAACAGCAGCACCTTTTCGGTGATGGTGGTTTTACCGGCATCCGGGTGAGAGATAATGGCAAAAGTACGGCGTTTCGCCACCTCTTGCAGATAAGGAGACAACGTCATAATTCAATCTTCTTTAAAAAGCGCGGCAGCGGGCCGCGCATCATGAATACGAAAATGCGGCTATTTTACCCATCAATGGGGGGCAGGCAATCAATGTTTACACAGGAGTTGCTCCAGTTCGCTCAGGGAGGTCACGGTCCAGGTCGGTGTGATCCCCTCCGGCAGGGTGCGGTTGTGCGCGTTCAGCCAGCAGGTGGAGAGCCCGGCGTTCATTCCACCAAGGATATCCGACTCCGCCGTGTCCCCCACCATCAGCACTTTCGCCCGGTCAGGGTTTCCGGCCTGGGCCAGCGCATAATCAAAGATTTGCGGGGCCGGTTTCGCCACGCCCACCTGTTCTGAAATTACTAATAAATCAAAGTAGTCACGGAAACCGGTCCGCTCAAGGCGGATCTGCTGGAGCGCGGTAAAGCCGTTGGTGATGATCCCGAGCTTCGCCTTGCCTTTCAGGGAGGCGAGCAGCGACGCGGCGCCCGGCAGCGGGGCGCAGATTTCAGCCATTGCATTAAGGAAGGCGTCGTTCAGATCGCCTGGCGGAACGTTCAGGCGCTCCGACCACCCCTGAAAACGCTGGTGTTGCAGCTGTAACGCGGTGATTGCGCCGTTCTGGTAATCCACCCACAACGGTTTATTCACCGTCTGGTAAGCCTGGAAATCTTCAGCAGTAAAGGTCACGCTGTAGTCGAGAAACATCCGCTGTAAGCCGCCGTACGAATCGAAGGTAAACAGCGTTTCATCGGCGTCAAAGAAAATCCAGTCCCAGTTCATTGTTACAACCTTTTTTAGTTATCCAAGCGGCAGAGCCATGATGATGGCGTCTTCACGTCCTTCTGCGGTGGGGTAATAGTTACGGCGGATCGTCGCCTCGTTAAAGCCCAGGCTCTCATAGAGTGCGATGGCGGCGACGTTCGAGGCCCGTACTTCCAACCACAGCGTGAACACGTCTCGTGCTTCCAGCTCGCGAATTAAATGCTCCAGCAGTTCTCTGCCCAGCCCACGGCGCTGGAAAGCAGGATCCACAGCGATGTTAAACAGCGTCGCTTCATCCAGAACGACCTGCGTGATGGCAAATGCCGCCAGCTGATTATCGACATCCAGCCGATAGTTCAGGTAACGCTCACCCTGGTTGCTGGCAAAGGTTTTTTCACTCCACGGAAAAGCGTGGGCGCGTTTTTCGATCTCAAAAGCCTGCGCTAAATCAGTCGTCGTGAGGGAAGAAATTGTGTTCATGTTCGCAGATTTGTTGCCACAGCGCGCGACGTGCCGCCGGGTTTACGTTAAGTTCGTCCAGCGCCGGAGAGGCCATACTCGCCCCCTCCAGAGCAATCTCTTCTCTTACGCCAAGCTGCCAGCTGTTGCAGCGGCTGCCCTCGGGCAGCATGGCCACGCGATCGGGCGTCAGTTGCAGCACCTGATCGGCCCCCAGCCTCAGCGCCCGAAGTACGTCGGCGATCACCGGCTCGCTCAGGGCGGGCAGGCTTTGCGCCACCATCACCAGACGAATATGCGCCGGTAGCGAGATGGCGATTTCGCCCTGCAATGCCGCCGGGCGGCGCAGCGCCCACTGGGTGATGCCCAGTTGCTGTAGTTGCCTGTCTCGTCGGGATGCCATTGCAAAAACTCCTGTTTGTCAGGCGCGCAAATATACCAAATGTGTCGAATCTGCGCCATCTACCTACTATAATCCCCGCCTGTGTTTATTGAGGAACAATTCATGTCTGCATTTACCCCGGCAAGTGAAGTCTTGCTGCGTCACAGTGATGATTTCGAACAAAGCCGTATTCTGTTTGCCGGAGATATGCAGGATGACCTGCCTGCCCGTTTCGAGTGCGCCGACAGCCGTGCGCACACCCAGCAGTATCACCACTGGCAGGTCCTGAGCCGTCAGATGGGCGAGCGCGCCCGTTTCAGCCTGGTGGCGGAACAGGCCGACGTGGCCGACTGCGATACGCTGATCTACTACTGGCCGAAGAACAAACCCGAAGCCCAGTTCCAGCTGATGAACCTGCTCTCCCTCCTGCCGGTGGGTTGCGATATCTTCGTGATCGGTGAAAACCGCAGCGGCGTGCGCAGCGCTGAGCAGATGCTGGCGGAGTACGTCACGCTGAACAAAGTCGACAGCGCCCGCCGCTGCGGCCTCTACCATGGCCGCCTGGACAAAAAACCGACCTTCGACGCGGAAAAATACTGGGGCGAATATCAGCTGGATGGCCTGACCATCAAAACCCTGCCGGGCGTCTTCAGCCGTGACGGTCTGGACGTGGGCAGCCAGCTGCTGCTCTCCACCTTTACGCCGCACACCAAAGGCAAAGTGCTGGATGTCGGCTGTGGCGCAGGCGTGCTCTCCGCTGTGCTGGCAAGCCACTCGCCGAAAGTGCGTTTAACCCTCACCGATGTGGGTGCATCCGCCATCGAAGCCAGCCGCGCGACCCTGGCGGCCAACAACATTGAAGGCGAAGTTTTTGCCTCCAACGTCCTCTCCGACGTGACCGGCCGTTTCGATATGATTATCTCTAATCCGCCATTCCATGACGGTGTGGAAACCAGCCTCGAAGCAGCGCAGACCTTGATTCGTACCGCGGTACGCCATCTGAACAGCGGCGGTGAGCTGCGAATCGTGGCGAACGCCTTCCTGCCGTACCCGAAAGTGCTGGATGAAGTCTTCGGCTTCCACGAAGTGCTGGCGCAAACTGGCCGCTTTAAGATCTACCGCGCCATCATGACCCGCCAGGCGAAGAAGTAACGTCTCCCGCTGGCCTGAGCCGCCCGTTCAGGCCATTTTTGCAGCAAATAATATCTCCCGCACAATTATCTGTTGACGAAAAGCTGAAAACATCTAGAATGCGCCTCCGTGGTTACGATACTTTTACTGTATCGATGGTCTGCGAAGGTGGCGGAATTGGTAGACGCGCTAGCTTCAGGTGTTAGTGTCCTTACGGATGTGGGGGTTCGAGTCCCCCCCCTCGCACCAATAACCATAATTGATATTGCTCGCACTGGGCGAAGGTGGCGGAATTGGTAGACGCGCTAGCTTCAGGTGTTAGTGTCCTTA
>NZ_JBBCPK010000005.1:0-96913 GCF_037150775.1 Leclercia sp. M50 | reverse complement strand
GCCGTAAATCGGGCGTCCTGACCGGCCTGCCAGATGCCTATGGCCGTGGCCGTATCATCGGTGACTACCGTCGCGTTGCGCTGTACGGTATCGACTTCCTGATGAAAGACAAATACGCCCAGTTCCAGTCTCTGCAGTCCGACCTGGAAAATGGCGTAAACCTGGAAGCCACTATCCGTCTGCGTGAAGAGATTGCTGAACAGCACCGCGCGCTGGGTCAGATCAAAGAGATGGCAGCGAAATACGGTTGCGATATCTCCGGCCCTGCAACCAACGCTCAGGAAGCGATCCAGTGGACCTACTTCGGTTACCTGGCTGCGGTTAAGTCTCAGAACGGTGCAGCAATGTCCTTCGGTCGTGTATCCACCTTCCTGGATGCATACATCGAACGTGACCTGAAAGCAGGCAAAATCAACGAACAAGACGCTCAGGAAATGATTGACCACCTGGTCATGAAACTGCGTATGGTTCGCTTCCTGCGTACCCCAGAATATGATGAGCTGTTCTCTGGTGACCCAATCTGGGCAACGGAATCCATCGGTGGTATGGGCGTAGATGGCCGTACTCTGGTAACCAAAAACAGCTTCCGCTTCCTGAACACCCTGTACACCATGGGGCCGTCTCCGGAGCCGAACATCACCGTTCTGTGGTCTGAAAAACTGCCGCTGAACTTCAAGAAATTCGCCGCTAAAGTCTCCATCGACACCTCTTCTCTGCAGTATGAGAACGATGATCTGATGCGTCCTGACTTCAACAACGATGACTACGCTATCGCTTGCTGCGTAAGCCCAATGGTTGTTGGTAAACAAATGCAGTTCTTCGGTGCGCGTGCAAACCTGGCGAAAACCATGCTGTACGCAATCAACGGCGGCGTTGATGAAAAACTGAAAATGCAGGTTGGTCCTAAGTCTGAGCCGATCAAAGGCGACGTGCTGAACTATGACGAAGTCATGGATCGCATGGATCACTTCATGGACTGGCTGGCTAAACAGTATGTCACCGCGCTGAACGTCATTCACTACATGCACGACAAGTACAGCTACGAAGCCTCTCTGATGGCGCTGCATGACCGTGACGTCGTGCGCACCATGGCATGTGGTATCGCAGGCCTGTCCGTTGCGGCTGACTCCCTGTCTGCTATCAAATATGCGAAAGTTAAACCAATTCGTGACGAAGACGGTCTGGCTATCGACTTCGAAATCGAAGGCGAATATCCGCAGTTTGGTAACAACGACGCTCGCGTTGATGACATGGCGGTTGACCTGGTAGAACGTTTCATGAAGAAAATTCAGAAACTCACTACTTACCGTAACGCTATCCCGACTCAGTCTGTTCTGACCATCACCTCTAACGTTGTGTATGGTAAGAAAACCGGTAACACCCCAGACGGTCGTCGTGCTGGCGCGCCATTCGGACCAGGTGCTAACCCAATGCACGGCCGTGACCAGAAAGGTGCTGTTGCCTCTCTGACCTCCGTTGCAAAACTGCCGTTTGCTTACGCTAAAGATGGTATCTCTTACACCTTCTCTATCGTTCCAAATGCGCTGGGTAAAGATGACGAAGTGCGTAAAACCAACCTCGCGGGTCTGATGGACGGTTACTTCCATCATGAAGCGTCCATCGAAGGTGGTCAGCACCTGAACGTGAACGTTATGAACCGTGAAATGCTGCTCGATGCGATGGAACATCCGGAAAAATATCCGCAGCTGACCATCCGTGTATCTGGCTACGCAGTACGTTTTAACTCGCTGACTAAAGAGCAGCAGAAAGACGTTATTACCCGTACTTTCACTCAGTCCATGTAAGTGGATTTGACTGAAATCGCGCAGTAATAGGCGTACAATAAAGGCTCCACGCAAGTGGGGCCTTTTTAACACCTCCCACTCCGCAGTCTCTTTTGCCCGCTATCTATAATAAATGGATAACAGCCAAAACAGACTCGACACAGCCAACGAGTTGTGCACATACACAGGCCCCGGAAGGGCCGAACCTGGAGATATCACCGCAATGTCAACTATTGGTCGCATCCACTCCTTTGAGTCCTGTGGCACCGTCGATGGCCCGGGCATCCGTTTTATTACCTTCTTCCAGGGCTGCCTGATGCGCTGCATGTATTGCCATAACCGCGATACATGGGATACCCACGGCGGCAAAGAGGTCACCGTTGAAGAGTTAATGAAAGAAGTGGTGACCTATCGCCACTTTATGAACGCCTCTGGCGGCGGCGTAACCGCATCTGGCGGGGAAGCGATCCTGCAGGCCGAGTTTGTGCGCGACTGGTTCCGCGCCTGCCGTAAAGAGGGTATTCACACCTGTCTGGATACCAATGGCTTTGTCCGTCGCTACGATCCGGTGATCGACGAACTGCTGGAAGTGACCGATCTGGTGATGCTCGATCTCAAGCAGATGAACGATGAAATTCACCAGAACCTGGTGGGGGTCTCGAACCATCGCACTCTGGAGTTCGCAAAATACATCTCCACCAAAGGCATTAAAACCTGGATCCGTTATGTCGTCGTTCCAGGCTGGTCAGATGATGATGACTCTGCCCACCGTCTGGGTGAGTTCACGCGTGATATGGGCAATGTCGAAAAAATTGAATTGCTGCCGTATCACGAGCTGGGCAAACATAAATGGGTGGCGATGGGCGAAGAATACAAACTTGATGGCGTGAAGCCGCCGAAGAAAGAGACCATGGAACGCGTAAAAGGCATTCTGGAGCAGTACGGTCACAAGGTCATGTATTAGCAAAACGCCCGGTCTTTACCGGGCGTTCTATTTATTAGTCAAAGACACCATTAATAATGGTCGTCACAATTGCCGTACTCAGCGCAATTAACACCAGATCCTTGCCGACTACCCGCCATTCATAACCAGGGTAAGAAGGCAATTGACCTAACATTGAAGCCGGTACACTCTTTTTCGCAATTCCCGGCGGCAGAGGTTTACCGCGGGCGAGGTTTTTCGCAATCCCCGGCGGCAGTGAGTCATAACCTGTTAAGCCATAGTTCAGTGCCAGATGACGGGCATGATCGTAACTGACACGTGCATCCACATCCTCTCTTACGCTTTTATTGGATTTGCCGGAAGTGTGGTTACCGTTATTTTGTTTATTACCATGATTATCGGAATTCCCCTTCCCGGAATTTCCGTTCCCATGATTACCGCTATTACCTTGCCCGCCGCCATTGCCGTGGCCATTTCCATTCCCATTGCCTGGATTAGCCATAACAGGTGCAGTTGCAAATGATAAAGACAACACTACTGCCAGCGCGGTAGTGGTAAAACGACGAGTAGACATAATCGCTGCCTTTTAGTGGTAGAACGCCTCTGAATTATCGCCTGGCATGATAAACAAACAATGCGTAAAACTCTTAGATGTGACAAAGACAAAAAAGCCTGTCATCGACAGGCTTTTATTTGTTCAGGCATGCGCCACTGGCGTCGGGTGTTCGCCCGCCTTGCGCAGCAACATTAAGAGATAAATAAACGACACGCTGGCGATCATTATAAACAGCAGATTGTCAGAATAGTTCTGCATCAGCATGGCAGTAAAGGTCGGGCCCAGCAAACTGCCGATGGTGTAACTCAGCAGCAGCGCCTGGTTCATCGCCACCAGCTGATGATGCTCCACTTTTTCACAGGCCCAGGCCATCGCCACCGGATAGAGGGTAAAGCCAGCCGCGCCCAGAATAAACAGTGCAGGCGCCATGGCGGCATTACTGAGCATGGCAAAGCAGCCCATGATCACCACGAAGACCTGTACGCGCAGCACCAGCAAACGCCCAAAGCGGTCGGCAAGACGCCCCACCGGCCATTGCCCGACAATCCCGGCGCTGACCATCACCGCCATCCAGAAACCGATACCGGAATCACTCACCCCCTGATGGTTGAGATAGAGCGGCATCAGACCATACAGCGAACCCAGCACAATCCCGGAGATGATGCAGCCATTAACGCCCAGACGCGCCTGGCGCAGTCTCAGCATCGGCCAGACGTGGGTCGCTTCCTGATGCTCGCTGCTCTGGTTCACAATGCGCGTAAAGAGCAGCGGCAGAATCGCGGCCAGCACCATGCCCGTCACCCACGGCAGTACGCTCATCAGGTCGGTCGGCAGCTTGCTGACCATCAACTGGCCCAGGACTGTCCCGACGTAATAGACCATCATATAGGCCGCCAGCAGACGCCCACGGTTGCGGGAGGTACCGCTGCACATCAGGGCGCTTTCCACGACCACCCAGATCATGGCGCAGCCTACGCCGGCAATAAAGCGCCAGACCATCCAGCTCCAGAAGCCCACCATCAGCCCCAGCCCGGCACAGCCGACAGCAAAAATAAGCGACGCCAGATAGTAGCTGCGGTTAAAACCAAAGCGTTTGATCAGGCTTCCCGTCATTAATGTTCCCAGCAGGTTGCCGGTAAAAAAGGACGAGCTGACCATGCCAACCTGCCAGGTCGGTAAATTTTCATGGGCGAGCCACAGCGGGACGAGCGTGTTTAACACCGCGATCGCGAGGGTCAGCAAAAGCAGGCCACAGAGTAACAGGAGCACTGGCCGGGTATAGGTCGACATGGATTAAAAACCGTGAGGAAGTTCAGATTTCGTGCGCATCATGCCACTGGCAAAAACAAAGTCAATCCACCCTCTTGAGCCGCAAGCACGATAAGGTCCCTGTCGATTGAAAAAACTCATCCTGCTAATGGAATGGCGGCTATCAATAATAGTTATGTGTTTGTTTTTATTTATGTACCGACAAACTTAAAGCCAAACGACAGAAGAAAAATTTCATGATCGAAAATAAAAAAACCGGGCACTATGTCCCGGCTTTATATAACAAAAATCAGCGTTAACTGGCGACAGCCATCCCAACAGTCATATGCAGACCGTAAAAGACGCCGCGCCCCAGTAATTCGCCCGCCAGCACCAGCACAAATGCCAGCGACAATATCGGTAATGCAGGTTGATAGCCTTTAAGCTGCGGTACAATCCAGCAGGCCAGCGCGACCGCTAACAGCACCACGCGCCAGGCCATCAGCGAGCCGTAATCCGGCACCAGAGCTGACGCCTGCTGAATGGAGCTGCTGATGGTTGCGAGTTCCGCCCCCTGCATCAGGGCAACGATGGCGCTCACCACCAGCGCCAGCAGGGAGACGACGGGCAGCAAACGCATGGCCCAGCCATCCACACCCGCCACGCGCAGCAGCAGGAAACCCAGCAGAGGCCCGCCGATAAACATCGTCAGGAAGAAGCTCATTGGGGTCCAGACGCTGTACCAGGTCGGCACGGTGTCGATTGTGTTATAGACCCGAACCATCATCCAGACGAACACCACGCCCAGCACCATAGTAACAATCAGCCACAGGCTGCGCAGCCCGGCAGGCAGCTTCTTCATCGCGGCCAGCAGCCAGCCCAGACCACCAACAGCAAAGAAGATCGCCCCGCTGGCAATCTCATTGCTGAGGGATGAGGCCCCCACACGGTTGAGGGAGTTGAACGCGCGCATCGGCGAGCCCAGGTGCAGCGTGGAGGCGATAAAGCCGATGCCCATCAGCACCCACAGGCCAAACATGCTCAGCACCAGACGCTGCTGTTGTTCAGCCTTCAGATCGCCTTTTAACAGCGCCAGCGCGAGCACAATAAAACCGCCCGCCACGCACTGTCCGAAGACGGTAAAAATCATTAACGGCCATTCATGCCATCCGCTTCCCATCTCACACCTCCTTTGGATTGGCCAGATAGCCGGTGGTATCACCCGTTGGTCGGCTGTTGGCATTGGGTTTAATGACGATACTCGGCTTCGTAAAGTGCGCAGACGGCAGCGGCGCGACCGCAGCCAGCTTGCCGTACTTCTGGCGCAGTTCGGCAATCGGACCGA
Source organism: Leclercia sp. M50 (assembly GCF_037150775.1). Classification (NCBI taxonomy): domain Bacteria; kingdom Pseudomonadati; phylum Pseudomonadota; class Gammaproteobacteria; order Enterobacterales; family Enterobacteriaceae; genus Leclercia; species Leclercia sp. M50. The sequence goes on along the minus strand of NZ_JBBCPK010000005.1, from coordinate 91,037 downwards.
AATCCAGCGCCCGTAGCGGGCAGGACTCCACGCAAATCGGCTTTTTGCCTTCCGCCACGCGGTCATGGCAGCCGTCGCACTTGGTCATATGGCCTTTGGCGGCGTTGTACTGCGGTGCGCCGTATGGGCAGGCCATATGGCAGTAACGACAGCCGATGCAGACATCTTCATTCACCACGACAAAGCCGTCGTCGCGCTTGTGCATCGCGCCGCTCGGGCACACCTTGGTACAGGCGGGATCTTCGCAGTGGTTGCAGGCAATAGAGAGATAGTAGGCAAAGACGTTCTGATGCCAGACGCCGTTGTCCTCCTGCCAGTCACCGCCCGCGTACTCGTAGATGCGGCGGAAGCTGACATCCGGCGTCAGATCCTTATAGTCTTTACAGGCCAGCTCGCAGGTTTTACACCCGGTGCAGCGGCTGGAATCAATAAAAAATCCATACTGAGTGGTCATCGGCTACTCCTTACGCCTTTTCAACCTGAACAAGGTTACTGTGAGACGGATTGCCTTTCGCCAGCGGCGACGGGCGTTGCGTGGTGAGCACGTTAATGCAGCCAGCCTGATCGACGCGGTTGGCGTCCGGGTTGTACCAGGCGCCTTCACCTAGCGCGACGACGCCCGGCAGAATACGCGGCGTCACTTTGGCTTCAATGTGCACTTCGCCACGACTGTTAAAGATCCGTACCCGGTCGCCGTTGGCGATCCCGCGGGCCTTAGCATCCAGCGGATTGATCCACATCTCCTGACGGCAGGCCGCCTTAAGGACATCAACGTTACCGTAGGTAGAGTGCGTACGCGCCTTGTAGTGGAAGCCGGTCAACTGCATCGGGAAGGATTTGACCTGCGGATCGTCGTAGTTTTCGAAGCCCGGGCTGTAAACCGGGAGTGGATCGATCACATCGTCTTTCTCAAGCTCCCACGTCGCGGCGATCTGCGCCAGTTCAGCGGAATAGATCTCAATTTTGCCTGACGGGGTGGTCAGCGGATTGGCAACAGGATCGGCACGGAAGGCTTTATACGCCACGTGGTGCCCTTCCGGGTCACGCTTTTTGAACATGCCTTGCTGGCGGAATTCATCAAATGACGGCAACTCCGGGATGGCCTCACGGGACTGCTCATACAGGTGGCGCATCCACCCTTCCTGGGTGCGTCCCTCGGTGAACTGTTGCTCAACGCCCATACGTTTCGCCAGCTCTGTGGTCATCTCATAGATGGTTTTGCAGCCGAAGCGCGGTTTGATCGCCTGGTCCGCAAAAATCACATACGACATATTGCCGCAGGAGGCATCAAGGGCGAAATCCATCTGTTCAGAGGCGGTGCAGTCTGGCAGTAAAATGTCGGCATACTTCGCCGAGGAGGTCATATGGCAGTCCACCACCACAATCAGCTCGCATTTTTTATCATCCTGCAGGATCTCATGGGTACGGTTGATCTGCGAATGCTGGTTGATCAGGCAGTTCCCGGCGTAGTTCCAGACCATTTTAATTGGCACGTCGAGTTTATCTTTGCCGCGTACCCCATCACGGGTGGCGGTCATTTCCGGGCCGCGCTCGATGGCATCGGTCCACATAAACATTGAGATGCTGGTCTTAACCGGGTTTTCCAGGGTCGGCATGCGTACAAAGGGCAGTGAATATGAGCCTTCACGCGCGCCGCTGTTGCCACCGTTAATCCCCACATTGCCGGTCAAAATGGCCAGCATGGCGATAGCGCGGGAGACCAGTTCGCCATTCGCATGACGCTGCGGCCCCCAGCCCTGAGAGATAAAGGCAGGCTTCGCCCCGGCAATTTCACGTGCCAGTTTGACGATTCGCGCCTCGGGAATGCCGGTGATGGCCGCGGCCCAGGCCGGGGTTTTGGCGATGCCGTCATTGCCCTGGCCGAGAATATAGGCTTTATAGTGGCCGTTCGCCGGTGCCCCTTCCGGCAGCGTTTTTTCGTCGTAGCCGACGCAATATTTGTCGAGGAAAGGTTGGTCGACGAGGTTTTCAGTGATCATCACCCACGCCAGGGCAGAGATCAGCGCTGCATCGGTGCCAGGACGGATGGGGATCCACTCATCTTCGCGCCCTGCCCCGGTGTCGGTATAGCGCGGGTCAATGACGATCATCCGGGCTTGCGATTTTTCCCGCGCCTGTTCGACGTAGTACGTTACCCCGCCGCCGCTCATGCGCGTTTCGCCAGGGTTATTGCCGAACAGGACCACCAGCTTGCTGTTTTCGATATCCGACGGGCTGTTGCCATCTGCCCACCCGCCATAGGTGTAGTTCAGGCCAGCGGCAATTTGTGCGGTTGAGTAGTCACCGTAATGGTTGAGGTATCCCCCACAGCAGTTCATCAGACGGGCGATCAGGGTTTTTCCCGGCGGCCAGGAGCGGGTCATGGTGCCGCCGAGGGTGCCGGTGCCGTAGTTCAGATAGATAGATTCGTTACCGTAATCTTTAATCAGACGCTGCATCGTACCGGCGATGGTGTCAAAGGCCTCTTCCCAGCTGATGGGTTCGAACTTGCCTTCGCCGCGTTTACCCACGCGCTTCATCGGCTGCTTCAGGCGATCCGGGTTATAGACACGACGGCGCATTGAGCGGCCGCGCAGGCAGGCGCGAACCTGATGTAATCCTTCGTAGTTATCGTCCCCGGTATTGTCGGTCTCAACATATTTAATTTCACCGTCAACGACATGCATGCGCAGTGGACAGCGGCTGCCGCAGTTTACCGTGCAGGCGCTCCAGACCACTTTCTCATCAGGTTTAACGGTCTCAGTGGCTTGTGCAGCCGATGCCAGACGTGAAAAAGGCAATGTGAATGCGCTACTGGCAACAGCCAGGCCGCCAATCGCCGTGGTTTTCATCAATCCACGTCGACTCACCTCAGCAGCCAGCAGAGCTTCAGGCGTTTTCATTTTCATAGACTCTCACTTTGATTGCTCACAAAGTTCAAAGGTGCGGTAACAACCGCTATATAGTTTTTTATATAAAGATACCGTGCGTTAGCAGACGTTTACGCTAACCAACTGTTTGGAAAGTATTACTACTTTAGAGGGAGGGGATATTGCCTGACATCAAAACCGGGGCATAAAAAAAGCGCCCGCAGGCGCTTTTTACTTAAAAACAATTTAACCGATGTACTGCTGGCCTTTCATATACGGACGCAGCACTTCAGGAATTTCGATACGGCCGTCCGCCTGCTGGTAGTTTTCCAGCACCGCGACCAGCGTACGTCCCACTGCCAGGCCGGAGCCGTTCAGGGTGTGCACCAGACGGGTTTTCTTGTCGGATTTGCTGCGGCAGCGAGCCTGCATGCGGCGCGCCTGGAAATCGCCTACGTTAGAGCAGGAGGAGATTTCACGGTAGGTTCCCTGCGCCGGTACCCACACTTCGAGGTCGAAGGTTTTGCAGGCGCCAAAGCCCATGTCACCGGTACACAGCGCCACGCGGCGGTACGGCAGACCCAGCAGCTCCAGCACTTTTTCCGCGTGACCGGTCATCTCTTCCAGCGCCGCCATGGACTCTTCCGGACGCACGATCTGCACCATTTCGACTTTGTCGAACTGGTGCATACGGATCAGACCGCGGGTATCACGGCCATAAGAGCCCGCTTCAGAACGGAAGCATGGAGAGTGCGCCGTCAGTTTGATCGGCAGATCGTCTTCGTCGATGATCTCATCGCGCACAAGGTTGGTCAGCGGCACTTCTGCCGTTGGGATCAGCGCGTAGTTGCTGCTGTCGGCTTCTTCATCCAGTGGACGGGTGTGGAACAGATCGCCGGCAAATTTCGGCAGCTGGCCGGTACCATACAGCGTATCGTGGTTCACCAGATACGGTACGTAGGTTTCGCTGTAGCCGTGCTGCTCGGTGTGCAGATCCAGCATGAACTGGGCCAGCGCGCGGTGCAGATGGGCGATCTGCCCTTTCATCACCACAAAGCGGGAACCGGTCAGCTTAACGGCAGCGGCAAAATCGAGCCCCGCGTGCATTTCGCCCAGCGTAACGTGATCGCGAACCTCGAAGTCGAACTCGCGAGGCGTGCCCCAGCGTTTCACTTCGACGTTGTCGTTTTCGTCTTTACCGACAGGAACACTGTCGTCAGGGGTATTCGGGATCGCCAGCGCGATTTCACGAATTTCGGCTTGAAGAACGTCCAGCTCGGCTTTCGCCTGATCCAGTTCTTCACCCAGCTTGTTCACTTCCAGGCGTAATGGCTCAATGTCTTCCCCGCGCGCTTTCGCCTGGCCGATGGATTTCGATCGAGAGTTACGCTCTGCCTGCAAGTTTTCTGTTTGTACCTGCAGAACTTTACGACGCTCTTCAAGAGCGCGCAGCTTATCTACATCCAGTTTAAAGCCCCGGCGTGCCAGTTTTTCAGCGACTGCGTCTGGCTCATTACGCAGCAGATTGGGATCGAGCATGCTTATCCTGTGCTTATCGAATTAAAATAGGAAATGTGACCACAGCCTGCGGTCACAAGGATACAATTGCCAACATTACCGCAACGATAGCCCTAACGGTAGCGTTTTATAGGGCTATTTTGATCCTGTCCGGCAAGCCAGGCGAGCTTTTCGCCAATCTTACCCTCAAGGCCTCTGTTTGTCGGGTGATAGTAGCGTGTTTGTGCCATTTCCTGCGGGAAATACTCCTCCCCGGCGGCGTAGGCGTTGGGCTCGTCGTGGGCATAGCGATACGCCTCACCGTAACCCATCTCTTTCATCAGTTTGGTCGGCGCGTTGCGCAGATGGACTGGAACATCGTAATCAGGACGTTCGCGGGCATCGGACATCGCCGCTTTGAAGGCGGTATAGACAGCATTACTTTTGGGTGCGCAGGCCAGATAGACAATGGCCTGGGCAATGGCGCGTTCGCCTTCGGCAGGTCCGACACGGGTAAAGCAGTCCCAGGCGGAAAGTGCCACCTGCATGGCGCGCGGATCGGCGTTACCGACATCTTCGGAGGCAATCGCCAGACAGCGGCGGGCGACATACAGCGGATCGCCTCCGGCAGTGATAATGCGCGCATACCAGTAAAGCGCGGCATCGGGCGCACTGCCGCGCACTGATTTGTGTAGCGCCGAGATCAGATCGTAAAAACGATCGCCTTTATTATCAAAACGCGCGCTACGTTCACCGGCGATTTCGGTCAGCAGCGCCGGGAGCAAGACCCGCTTGCCGCTGTCGTCGGTTTCGGCCATATCGGCCATCATCTCCAGGGTATTTAGCGCCCGGCGCGCATCACCGTTAACCAGCTCGGCAATGGCGCGACGCGTCTCGTCAGGCAGCACGATATCCTGGCCGCCGTAGCCCCGGGCCTTGTCGGTCATCGCCTGCGTCAGCACCTGCTCGATATCATCGGTGGTTAACGATTTCAGCAGATAGACACGGGCGCGGGACAGCAGCGCCGAGTTCAGTTCAAACGAGGGGTTTTCCGTGGTGGCACCGATAAAGGTGATGGTGCCGTCTTCAATATGCGGCAGGAAGGCATCCTGCTGGCTTTTATTGAAGCGGTGGACTTCGTCAACAAACAGGATCGTGCGGCGTCCGGCATTGCGGTTCTGCCGCGCCCGTTCGATGGCTTCGCGGATCTCTTTCACGCCGGAGGTGACGGCGGAGATGCGCTCAACATCTGCATCAGCATAGCGGGCGATCACTTCCGCCAGGGTCGTTTTACCGGTGCCCGGTGGCCCCCAGAGGATCATCGAGTGCAGATGCCCGGCCTCAATCGCGCGTGGCAAGGGCTTGCCCGCGGCCAGCAGATGCTGCTGGCCGATATACTGCGCTAAATTTTCTGGCCGCATACGAGCGGCCAGAGGTTGAAACGCATTATCTGAAAAATCGAGCGACAGGTTGCTCACTCACGCCTCTTACTTATTACGTTGATCGTCCACCGTTACGCCCTTCGGCGGGGTAAAGGTGAATTTCGATGCATCGACGGCACCGTTCTGCTGGGATTTCAGCTGATAGCTGCTGCGCTGATCGTCCTGCTCCACGGCACTGAATTGATTGATGGTGCCGTTGCTGCTCACGTTGATGGTGAACTGTTTCAGGTTGCCCGTGCTGCCTTTCGGGGTCAGAACGAACTCATCGCCGGTCTGTTTGATGTTGTACTGCTGCCAGTCGCTGGACTGGTTACGGGCAATCAGCATAAACGGCGTGTTGCTGGTCGCATCTTTCAGCCAGGTGGCGGTGGCCTGCTCAACAAACGGGTTAAAGAACCACAGGGTTTTACCGTCGGAGACAAGGATACTTTCGTCCGGCTGGGTCATATGCCAGTTAAAGAGATTCGGACGTTTAACCCACAAGTCACCCTGGCCTTCCTGCACCGCGTTGCCGCTGCCGTCAGTCACTTTCTGCGTGAAGCTGGCATGGAAGCTGCTCACTTTATCCAGGCGGCTTTTCAGGTCGCTGGCGGCATCAGCCCAGACGCTGCTTGCCACAAAGCCAGTGAGTAATGCACAGGTGATTGCGATTTTTTTCATTGTTCATCCTTACAAAGCGTCTTCCCGAAATGGGGGTTTCTGTCACTATTCTGGACCTGCCCGCAGGCAGGCGACAGAAGAAAATGCTTAATTTTTGCAGCTTTACCCATCTTTGCAATCGAGGCCGTTATTCAAACGGTGGCGGGGCCAGCACTTCACGGTTGCCGTTATGTCCCTGCTCGCTGACGATGCCCTGCGCTTCCATCTGCTCAATAATGCGCGCCGCCCGGTTATAGCCGATGCGGAACTGGCGTTGTACGCCGGAGATAGAGGCTTTACGTTTCTCGGTAACGAAGTTAACTGCCTGATCGAATAGCGGATCCAGCTCTTCACCGCCGTCAAAGCCGCCACCGCCGCCGCCTTCGCTTTCGCTGTCAGAGGTAATGCCTTCGACATATTGCGGGCGACCGCGCGCTTTCCAGTCCTGCACCACGGCATGCACTTCCTGGTCACGAACAAACGCCCCGTGAACACGCACCGGCGAAGTCGAGTTCGGCCCGGAATAGAGCATATCCCCCATACCGAGCAGCGATTCCGCGCCCCCCTGGTCAAGGATGGTACGGGAGTCGATTTTACTCGACACGGTAAAGGCGATACGGGTCGGGATGTTAGCTTTAATCAGGCCGGTGATCACATCCACCGACGGACGCTGGGTCGCCAGCACCAGATGGATCCCTGCCGCACGGGCTTTTTGCGCCAGACGGGCGATGAGCTCTTCCACTTTCTTACCGACGGTCATCATCAGGTCGGCAAATTCATCCACCAGCACCACGATATACGGCAGCTTTTCCAGCACCGGATGTTCGGCGTCCATACTGTCGCCCGGTTTCCAGTATGGATCCGGAATTGGGCGTCCCATCTTCGCCGCTTCGGCGATGATCTCGTTATACCCGGCGAGGTTACGCACGCCCAGCGCAGACATCAGCTTGTAACGACGCTCCATCTCGTTGACGCTCCAGCGCAGGGCATTGGCAGCATCTTTCATGTCGGTCACGACTTCGGTCAGCAGATGCGGGATGCCTTCGTAGACCGACAGCTCCAGCATTTTCGGGTCGATCATGATGAAACGCACATCTTCCGGCTGCGCTTTATAGAGCATGCTGAGGATCATGGCGTTAACGCCGACAGATTTACCGGAACCGGTGGTACCCGCCACCAGCAGGTGCGGCATTTTAGCCAGATCGGCCACCACCGGCTCACCCGCGATGTCTTTACCCAGCACCACGCTCAGTGGCGACGGGTTATCGCGGAACTTGGCGTTATCAAGCACTTCACGCAGGTAAACGGTCTGGCGTTTTTTGTTCGGCAGTTCCAGACCGACATAGGGTTTGCCTGGGATCACCTCAACCACGCGCACAGCCACGGTCGACAGCGAACGCGCCAGGTCACGGGAGAGATTGGAAATACGCGCGGCTTTAACACCCGGCGCCAGGTTCAGCTCGAAACGGGTGATCACCGGCCCAGGAGAATAGTTCACCACATCCGCTTTAATACGGAAGTCGGCCAGACGCGCCTCAACCAGACGAGCCATCTGCTCCAGGGCAAAGGTATCGACCGGCTCGACTTCCGTTGGCGGCGGCGTTAACAGATCCAGCGACGGCAGCGGCGTGGTTGGCTTTTGCAGTGGGCGGCTGTCGCCATTGCGCATCAACAGCGGATGGATCAGGCTCTGCTGAGGCTGAGGCTGAGGCTGAGCAGCTGGCTGCTGTGGCTGCACCGGCTGCGCATACTGCTGCGGCTGAACAGACTGCTGCGGCTGTGCATACTGCTGCGGCTGAACAGGCTGCTGAGGTTGTGCATACTGCTGCGGCTGAACAGGCTGCTGCGGTTGTGCATACTGCTGCGGCTGAACAGGCTGCTGCGGTTGTGCATACTGCTGTGGCTGAACAGGCTGCTGCTGTTGTGCAACATGTTGTGGCTGAACGGGCTGCTGCGGCTGTGGCGGCGTAACCGCCTGACGCGGCGGCTCGGCTTCCGGCATCACGCCCGGCGTGAACAGCGGCTCACTCGGCGTATCATCCACCAGATCTTTCATTGGCGAGAATTCAAAGTCCGCCAGCGAGAACGGATTAGCCCCTGTCGGTTGCTCACCGGAATAACGCTCCTGCTGCGTGGCGGCGAACTGGCGAGCCAGCTCCGCTTCGGCGGCACTATCTTCGTCATCCTGCGTTTCAAAGGACTGTGGCTGGGTCTGATGCTCATCACCACCATACCGCTGCTGTTGCTGCTGAGCGAACTGGCGGGCCAGCTCCTCCTGCTGCTGCATTTCATCGGCCTCGTCGTCGTAGTGTTCATCATACGGCTGACGTCCGGCTTCACGCGCTTTCTCTTCGGCCATTCGTTGGGAAGGCAGCTTGATGCCATACGAGGCCAGTTCACGGCGGGTCGGAACACGTACGCGATTAGGGCGCGGTAACTGCGGACCAATCCCCTCTTTTACCTGCGGACGCGGTGCGCCGCCGGTTGCCAGGCTGAATAACGGCGCGGCAGCGCTGGCCGCCGCGGCGCCTGCGCTTGTTGCCTGCTGCACGCTTGCGGCAACAGGTGCAACGGCGGAGGCGGGTTCCACAGCGGGAACCGGAATCGTCGGGGTTTCAGCGGCCTTAACCGGGGCTGGCTCTTGTGCCGCCTCGGGCACCGGCTGATACCAGGCCGCAAGCTGCTCGCGTTCCCGGGCACGTTTTTCTTCCACCTCTTCGAAATAGTAAAGCGGCGGACGGGACGGTTTCACCTCTTCAACCGGCGGCTCTTCGACAACCGGCGGGGTGATAACAGGCTCCGGCTGATAGACCGGCTCTGGCTGATAAACAGTTTCAGGCTGATAAACGGGTTCAGACTGATAAACAGGTTCAGGCTGATAGGCAGGCTGCTGCGGCGGCTCATACTGCGGCTGCGCGTAGACAGGTTCAGGCTGATAAGGCGGTTGCCACTCCTGCGGTGCCGCGGCGACATACGGTTCCGGCTCCGGGATCGGCGATGCAGGTTCCGCTTGCCATTCAACCGCATGTTGCTGCAGCGGCATCTCTGGAACAGAAGGCGTCGGAGTGACCGGTTCAACCGGCGCAGCAAAGGCCTGGGTTGCCGTGGTTGCGGCGGCAGCGGCAGCAAGGGGCTCAGCTACTGAGTGACCGTTGAGCAGCGGATCGAACTCATCATAATCGGACGGCAGCGCACGATTACCGGAGAACAACACATCATCCGGATCGGCGGCAACACCACGGGCACTATAAGCCACCTCTTCTTCGTCATCCATCCGTTTGCCGGAGAACAATGCCGCATCGGTTTTGCGGCCTAATGGATTGGCGAATTTCTCTGCCACACGCTTACGGCGCGCCAGCGCCCCGCGCATAATGCGGGCGCGGCGAGATTCACGACGCTCAGCGCTCGGCTCCGCGTCTTCGTAATCATCTTCGTACTCTTCGTCGTTAACCCAGGTATCATCGCGACGGGTACGGTTGCTGGCAAAGGTCAGGATATTGAGGATCACGCTGCCAATTTTCTCGGCGATAGTGACCCAGGACCAGCCGGTAAACAGCGTCAGCCCCGCGCCCCAGACGCAGAGCAGCGCCAGAGTACCACCGCTGCTGTGCAGCATCGGCTGTAGCGCGGTGCTCAGCAGGCTGCCAATCACGCCGCCGGAGGCAAAATACCAGATGTCGTCGGCATTAATCGCCGCCAGGCCGCAGGAGGTGAGGATCAGGGCAAGCGCACCAATCAGGCGCAGCGAGACAGCAAAATAGTCGATGTAGTCATCGTTCTGGCGATGGCGCCATGCAAACCAGCAGCCGCCAATAATAATGACGGGAAGGGTGTACGCCATTATGCCAAAGATAAAGAACAGCGTGTCCGCCAGCCATGCCCCCGGTACGCCGCCTAAATTATGGATAGGCTCATGCCATGCGGTTTGTGACCAGCTGGGATCGGAGGGGTTGAAACTGAGTAAGGCTGCCATCAACCAGACGGCAAAAAGGGCAACAAGGATCAGTAACGCCTCAAGGAGTCGGCGCCCACTGCTAAGCTTGGTTAAATTGACTTCTTTGTCTTCAGTATATTCCTGGCTCAAGAAAGGCTCTCCAGGTATCAGGCAATTCCTGCCTGAGTGCTAAACGGACAACAGTGCCGGGGAGCCCGACACTGTTGCTGTATGGATTACCAGGAGTGTAATCAAAGTACGCTGATATTGCACCTGTTCCGTATTAGCGCGTCTTAATAACCAGACGATTGCTCTGTTTGACTTCTTCCATTACCACATAGGTACGGGTGTCGTTCACACCAGGCAGTCGCAGCAGGGTTTCGCCCAGCAGCTTACGGTAGGCGGACATATCAGGCACGCGGGTTTTCAACAGGTAGTCGAAATCCCCGGAAACCAGATGACACTCTTGAATTTCTTCAAGTTTTTGTACGGCGGCATTAAATTGCTCAAACACATCCGGCGCACCACGATTCAGAGTAATCTCAACAAATACCAGAAGTGAGGCATCCAGATAATGCGGGTTCAGCAGCGCTGTATAGCCCTGAATAAAACCCTGTCTTTCCAGTCGGCGCACACGCTCAAGGCATGGCGTCGGGGAAAGTCCCACACGTTTTGAAAGCTCGACGTTGGAAATACGCCCATCCTTTTGCAATTCATTAAGAATGTTACGATCGATGCGGTCGAGATCTTTGCCAGGGCGCTTCTTGCTATCTACCATTATTATTGTCTCTCTGTATTCCTTCCCTAACTCCTGCCAGGACCCTGTGCACTTCACTGTTCAGAGTCTTTCCCCGCGGTTAATCGCATCGCCTGTTTTATAGTTTGCGCGATCCGATTGGGGTTATGTGGTATGAAGACCGTTGCCCAGAGGCGGCCATCAACATCACGTATGGCATCTGTCCACACCATGCGTAGATTTCGCTGACCCGGTAAAAATGGTGATTTTGTGCATGACTATGCGTTACACAAAGACCATTTTTTTTCTTCCTTGAATGTTTTCGCAAAAGCGCAGGGGATTGTCAAAGCAAAACATCGATTTTTAGTACAACATGCCGGATATTCATTACGTCCGGCGATTAATCCTCATTTTATCGCCGTCGTTTCGACCGATTACCTATGATTATTGTTATAAAATCACCTTTTCTTACCTCTCGTTGATTGGCCCTTTCTATCACACACATCGTTAACAAAATCGCTGCGCCCTTTTTTTACGCCAACAAATTCCCTACAATCCAGGAAAATGTCTGCCAACAACAATGAGGATCTCATGGGCACGGCCAAACACAGTAAGCTGCTAATTCTTGGTTCTGGACCTGCGGGATATACCGCAGCGGTCTACGCTGCACGCGCTAACCTGCAACCGGTACTGATTACGGGCATGGAAAAAGGCGGTCAGCTGACCACCACCACCGAAGTAGAAAACTGGCCAGGCGATCCTGAAGGCCTGACCGGGCCGCTGCTGATGGAGCGCATGCACGAGCATGCCGCCAAATTTGATACCGAAATCATTTTTGACCACATCAACAAGGTCGATCTGCAAAACCGTCCGTTCCGCCTGACCGGTGACAACGCGGAGTACACCTGCGACGCGCTGATCATCGCTACCGGCGCTTCAGCCCGCTATCTGGGTCTGCCTTCTGAAGAGGAGTTCAAAGGTCGCGGCGTCTCTGCCTGTGCAACCTGCGACGGTTTCTTCTATCGCAACCAGAAGGTGGCGGTCATCGGCGGTGGCAATACCGCGGTTGAAGAGGCACTCTACCTGGCGAATATCGCCTCTGAAGTGCACCTCATTCACCGCCGTGATACTTTCCGCGCGGAAAAGATCCTGATCAAACGTCTGATGGACAAAGTGGCCAGCGGCAATATCGTGCTGCACACCCACCGCACGCTGGAAGAAGTGACCGGCGATCAGATGGGCGTGGCGGGCCTGCGTATCCGTGACACCCAGAACACCGACAACGTTGAAACGCTGGAAGTGGCAGGTCTGTTTGTTGCCATCGGCCACAGCCCGAACACCGCTATCTTCGACGGCCAGCTTGAGCTGGAGAACGGCTACATCAAAGTGCAGTCAGGTATTCACGGCAATGCTACCCAGACCAGCATCCCGGGCGTATTCGCTGCGGGCGACGTGATGGACCACATTTATCGTCAGGCGATCACCTCTGCGGGCACCGGTTGTATGGCCGCGCTGGATGCAGAACGATATCTCGACGGACTGGCCGATCAGAGTAAATAATTTTTACAAATCAGCAACAAACGTAAAAAAGGCGGCGATAAGTCGCCTTTATCGTCTCTGCGTTGTAACATTGCCGTGCCCAATACCTAATAACATCACCTGCAAAGCACGCAATGGAAAAAACCCGTCAACAAGAGTTAACTCGCTGGCTGAAAAAGCAAAGCGTTATTTCCCGCCGCTGGCTGAATATTTCCCGTCTTTTAGGGTTTATCAGCGGACTGTTGATTGTCGGCCAGGCATGGCTTCTGGCCCGCATTCTTAACCATATGATTATGGAAAATATCCCGCGCGAGGCGCTGTTACTGCCTTTCATTGTGTTGATTCTGGTCTTTATTCTGCGTGCCTGGGTGGTCTGGTTGCGCGAGCGCGTGGGCTTCCACGCCGGGCAGAACATTCGCTATGAAATTCGCCGCCAGGTGCTGGACAGGCTACAGGAGGCCGGGCCTGCCTGGATCCAGGGCAAGCCCGCCGGAAGCTGGGCGACGCTGATCCTCGAACAGATCGATGACATGCACGACTACTACGCCCGCTATCTGCCCCAGATGGCGCTGGCCGCTTTCGTTCCCCTGCTGATCGTGCTCGCGATTTTTCCTTATAACTGGGTCGCCGCGCTGATCCTGCTGGGTACCGACCCGCTGATCCCGCTCTTTATGGCGATGGTCGGTATGGGGGCTGCCGACGCCAACCGCCGCAACTTCCTGGCGCTCGGACGTCTCAGCGGCCACTTCCTTGACCGTCTGCGCGGCATGGAAACGCTGCGTATTTTTGGTCGCGGTGAAGCCGAAACCGACAACATCCGCCACGCCTCCCAGGATTTCCGTCAGCGCACCATGGAAGTGTTACGCCTGGCATTTTTATCCTCCGGGGTGCTGGAGTTCTTCACCTCACTGTCGATTGCGCTGGTTGCCGTCTATTTCGGTTTCTCCTACCTGGGCGCCCTTGATTTCGGTCATTACGGTACCGCCGTGACCCTTTTTGCAGGTTTTCTGGCGTTAATTCTGGCGCCGGAATTTTTCCAGCCGCTGCGCGATCTGGGCACCTTTTATCATGCGAAAGCGCAGGCCGTGGGCGCCGCCGACAGCCTGAAAACCTTCCTTGAAACGCCGCTGGCTCATCCGCAGCGTGGCGACGTGACCCTGAACACCACCCGACCGGTCAGTATTGAAGCAGAGAATTTCTGCGTACTGTCGCCGGAAGGTAAGGTGCTGGCGGGGCCATTAACCTTCACCCTCGCGGCAGGCCAGCGCGTGGTGCTGGTTGGCACCAGCGGCTCCGGTAAAAGCTCCCTGCTGAATGCATTATCTGGCTTTATGGCCTACAGCGGCTCGCTGCGGATCAACCAGGCCGAGCTCTCAGCGCTCGATCCTGACGAGTGGCGCACCCACTTAAGCTGGGTAGGACAGAACCCGCAGCTCCCTGCGGCCACGCTGCGGGAAAACGTGCTGCTGGCGCGCCCGGATGCCAGCGAAGAAGAGCTGCAGTCGGTGCTCGACCGTGCCTGGGTCAGCGAATTCCTGCCCCTGCTGCCGAACGGCGTGGACACGGTGGTGGGCGATCAGTCGGCGGGGCTTTCCGTCGGCCAGGCGCAGCGCATTGCCGTGGCCCGCGCCCTGCTTAACCCGTGTCAGCTTTTACTTCTGGATGAGCCTGCCGCCAGCCTGGATGCGCACAGTGAACAGCGCGTGATGCTGGCGCTGGATGCCGCCTCGCAGCAGCAAACCACGCTGATGGTGACGCACCAGCTGGAGGGCATCTCCCGGTGGGATCAGATCTGGGTCATGGACAATGGTCAGCTTGTTGAGCAGGGTGATTACGCCACGCTCGCGGCGGCACAGGGGCCGTTTGCGGCCCTGCTGGCAAACCGTCAGGAGGAGATTTGATGCGCGCTTTACTGCCTTATCTGGCGCTTTATATGCGCCACAAATGGATGTTGACGCTGGGCGTGGTGCTGGCGATCGTCACCCTGCTGGCGAGTATCGGCCTGTTGACGCTCTCCGGCTGGTTCCTCTCTGCCTCGGCGGTCGCCGGTTTTGCCGGGCTCTACAGCTTCAACTATATGTTGCCCGCCGCCGGGGTGCGCGGTACGGCCATCACCCGTACCGCCGGGCGCTACTTTGAACGTCTGGTCAGCCATGACGCGACCTTCCGCGTGCTGCAACACCTGCGCGTTACCACCTTCAGCAAGCTGCTCCCCCTCTCCCCTGCCGGAATGGCACGCTATCGCCAGGGGGAACTGCTTAACCGCGTCGTCGCCGACGTGGATACCCTCGATCACCTCTATTTGCGCGTGATCTCTCCGCTGGTGGGCGCCCTGGTGGTGATTGTGGTGGTCACCCTTGGGCTGTGCCTGCTGGACGTTCACATTGCGCTGGTGCTCGGCGGGATCATGCTCGCGACGCTCTTTATCTTACCCCCGCTGTTTTACCGCGCCGGAAAACCGACCGGTGAAAAGCTGACGCGTCTGCGGGGCGAGTATCGCCAGCAGCTGACGGGCTGGCTACAAGGTCAGGCGGAGCTGACGATCTTTGGTGCCAGCCGCCGCTACCGCGCGCAGATGGAAAATACCGAGCTGAACTGGCACGAAGCCCAGCGCAAACAGTCGGAACTCACGGCCCTCTCCCAGGCGCTGATGCTGTTAATTGGCGGAGGCGCAGTCATGGCGATGCTGTGGATGGCTTCCGGCGGCGTGGGCGATAACGCGCAGCCAGGCCCGTTAATCGCCCTGTTTGTCTTCTGTGCGCTGGCGGCGTTTGAAGCCCTGGCGCCGGTGACCGGTGCCTTTCAGCACCTGGGCCAGGTGGTGGCCTCCGCGCTGCGTATCACCCAGATTACCGGCCAGCAGCCGGAAGTGCAGTTCAGTACGACCGCATCAGCGGTCCCTGAGCAGCTGGCCCTGTGCCTTTCGGATGTCAGTTTTGCCTATGAAGGTCAGGCGCAGCCCGCGCTGGACCACATTAACCTGACGATCCCCGCGGGCGCCCATGTGGCGGTGCTGGGTCGCACAGGCTGCGGTAAATCGACACTACTGCAGCTGCTGACCAGAGCATGGGACCCGGCGCAGGGTCAGATCCTGTTTAACGACACGCCTCTGGTGCAGATGAGCGAGACTGCGCTGCGCAAAACGGTAAGCGTGGTGCCCCAGCGGGTTCATCTTTTCAGCGCCACCCTGCGCGATAACTTGCTGTTAGCCGCGCCCGGCGCTGCCGATGAAGCATTACGCGGGATGCTGGAAAAAGTAGGTCTGCACAAGCTGCTGGAAGATGAAGGGCTCAACAGCTGGCTTGGCGAAGGTGGCCGTCAGTTATCCGGTGGCGAGCTGCGCCGCCTGGCCATTGCGCGTGCGCTGCTTCACAATGCGCCGCTGATGCTGCTGGATGAGCCAACCGAAGGGCTGGACGCCACTACCGAGCGGCAAATCCTTGATTTACTGAAAAAAGAGATGCAGGACAAAACCGTGCTGATGGTGACGCACCGTCTGCGCGGCCTGGCGGATTTCGATCAAATTATTGTGATGGACAACGGACAAATTATTGAGCAAGGTAATCACGCTGAACTGTTGGCAAAACAGGGCCGCTACTACCAGTTCAAACAACGTCTGTAGTCTATATTTGAACCGATCCCCACTTTGCGTACTGGAGTTTTGTTGTCATGCGCCTGGTCCAGCTCTCTCGTCACTCTCTTGCGTTCCCTTCTCCGGAAGGGGCGCTGCGTGAACCTAATGGTTTGCTGGCCCTGGGCGGCGATCTGAGTCCGTCGCGTTTACTGATGGCCTACCAGCGGGGGATTTTTCCGTGGTTCTCTCCCGGCGATCCCATCTTATGGTGGTCGCCCGATCCCCGCGCCGTTCTCTGGCCTGCGGAGTTTCATATCAGCCGCAGCATGAAGCGTTTTCACGCTCACTCCCCTTATCGCGTCACCCTCAACCATGCGTTTGGTCAGGTGATCGAGGGCTGCGCCAGCGATCGCTTTGAAGGAACCTGGATCACGCCCGAGGTGATCGTCGCCTACCATCGCCTGCACGAGCTGGGCTACGCCCATTCGATTGAGGTATGGGATGATAAGGATGAACTGGTGGGCGGCATGTACGGCGTGGCACAGGGCACGCTGTTTTGCGGCGAGTCAATGTTCAGCCGCGCGGTTAACGCCTCGAAAACCGCGTTGCTGGTCTTCTGCGAACGCTTTGCCCGTAGCGGCGGCAAGTTAGTTGACTGCCAGGTGCTGAACGAACATACCGCCTCTCTGGGTGTCGTGGAGATCTCGCGTCATGAATATCTGGCGCAGCTGGCGACCCTGCGCATGCAAAAATTACCGCAAAATTTCTGGGTGCCGACGACGTTATTTACGCCTCAGGGATAAATGTTTTCCGCATATTTTTCCTCAAGGTGCTATAATTCTGCCGCAGAGTAGGTTCTGCCTGTTGCCCCGCCGCCGTTTGGGAATAGTTCGCATCCGATAACGCCCTATCGTTTATCCTGCCATCTCCCCTTTACGTATGCGCTTTTCGTACGGTTGAACCGTGACGTCCGGGCAATACGCTGAAACTGCTTTGTTGCGTTTTAAACGCACAAATCTTTACTTAATTGAGGAATTTCGGCATTATCTTGCCGGTTCAAAACTTGGTAGTGATACCCCAGAGGATTAGATGGCCAAAGAAGACAATATTGAAATGCAGGGTACCGTTCTGGAAACGTTGCCTAACACCATGTTTCGCGTAGAACTGGAAAACGGTCACGTCGTTACCGCGCATATCTCCGGTAAAATGCGTAAGAACTATATCCGTATTCTGACGGGCGACAAAGTGACTGTTGAGCTGACCCCGTACGACCTGAGCAAAGGCCGCATTGTCTTCCGTAGTCGCTAAGAGTATTTCGCCTGCAATGGCGTACAAAGAATAATAAAGGCCGGGTTATCCCGGCCTTTTTTTATGCCCCGCCCGTATCAGTGGATACGCACTACGGTCAGATCCGCCAGCATGGTATGCGCGATATCATGCAGCAGCCCGGTAAGGTGCGGGAGCATCTCGCGGTCGAAATGCGACACCAGCAGCACATGGTTTAAGGCCCGGCAGTAATCGCACTGGGCTTCGGTGCTGTCCAGCAGCCACTCCTGTTTGTGCACGGGCGGGATTTCGTTCTCATCCAGCACGCGAAAATCGGTCATGGATTTTGCCAGCTCAGCGCTGAATGCATCAAGGTAGGCCGCCAGGCAGCGGCAGACAGGCTGCGTTTGCGGCAGCGAGTCGCAATCGACCAGGATTTCGGTGAGCAGGTTGCAGCGCGCGGCAAGGGTGGAGAGATCGGGGTTGCTTAGTTCAAGTTCGCTGTAAAGGTGAGCAATAGTATGATTTTCCATATTCATAATTCCATATTAACGCTGAAAAACTACCACCTGAAACGCCAACTTCGGGTGGCAGACTGAACCGGATTGGCGTACCGACAATATGGAAAATCGGCGCTTCAAAAGAAGCCCCGGTTCAGCCCACCATAATTGAAGAAGCCTATTATATTCGCTACTTACAAAAGTGTGAACGAAACCTGTGGTGCTGCCTTGGCAGCATCATTTCCATATCTATGAGTCCAGGACGCCAATCCTGGCACCTGATTTTGCAGGTGCATCGCCATTCTATTACTGTGGTTTTATCCAGCAATACCCATAATTAAATTCTGGATAACGCCTCGCAAAATTTTCATCCCCCCCTACAGCAACACAAAAGTCAGAGGCAAATTCGCCACTCACAGCGGCACCCTGGTCCGGCTGAAAATCGCTAAGGCGTTGACCGCAGGCCGGGGCGAGGCGCATGGACGCGCCGAGAGGGGGCGACCTACATGGATGTAGGAGCGCCCCCGACCCGAAAGCCGAAGGGAAAAAGCCGAGGGGACCGCGAAGCGGCGATTTTCTTTGCCGGGAGCCGGGGTGGTCAGGGGGGCGGTGGCGAGCCCCCCTGACACGTTCACCGGTGACGTGGTTTACAGAGAAGCAGCGAACGCAAGGTGAACGGAACCATCACAGCCGCCACATGTTCTCACCCACCGTGCATCGCCCGGCGGCGCTGCGCTTGCACGGGCCTACAACGACTAAAAAACCATAAAAAAACCGGGCATTTGCCCGGTTTTTATCATCACATAACAGCGTTAGTGAGCCGCCTCCGGCTTATGTTTCGCCGCACTCTGGAAATCATACGTCAGCTCATTCTTCGCCTGATCCAGCGCCACCGTCACCTGACCACCATCCACAAGCGAACCAAACAGCAGCTCGTTAGCCAACGGTTTCTTCAGGTTGTCCTGAATCACACGCGCCATCGGACGGGCACCCATCGCACGATCGTAGCCTTTCTCTGCCAGCCAGTTGCGGGCTTCCTGACTCACTTCCAGAGAGACCCCTTTCTGATCCAGCTGAACCTGCAGCTCGACGATGAACTTATCCACCACCTGATGAATCACCTCGGTAGAGAGATGATCGAACCAGATAATGTTGTCCAGACGGTTACGGAACTCCGGCGTAAAGACCTTCTTGATCTCTTCCATCGCATCGGTGCTGTTATCCTGGTGGATCAGGCCGATGGATTTACGCTCGGTTTCACGCACCCCGGCGTTGGTGGTCATCACCAGTACCACGTTGCGGAAGTCCGCCTTGCGCCCGTTGTTATCGGTCAGCGTCCCGTTATCCATCACCTGCAGCAGGATGTTGAACACGTCCGGGTGCGCTTTCTCGATCTCATCGAGCAGCAGTACCGCGTGCGGATGCTTGATCACCGCGTCGGTGAGCAGGCCGCCCTGGTCAAAGCCCACATAGCCTGGAGGCGCACCGATCAGACGGCTGACGGTGTGGCGCTCCATATACTCGGACATATCGAAGCGCAGCAGCTCGATGCCCAGCGCTTTGGAGAGCTGAACCGTCACCTCGGTTTTCCCCACCCCGGTCGGGCCGGCGAACAGGAAAGAACCGACAGGTTTGTGCTCATGCCCCAGCCCGGCGCGGGCCATCTTAATGGCTTCGGTTAAGGCCTCAATGGCTTTATCCTGCCCAAAGACCAGCATTTTCAGGCGATCGCCAAGGTTTTTCAGCGTATCGCGGTCGCTCTGAGAAACACTCTTCTCAGGGATACGCGCGATGCGGGCCACCACGGATTCGATATCCGCCACGTTGACCGTTTTCTTACGCTTGCTGACCGGCATCAGACGCGCCCGCGCGCCCGCTTCGTCGATCACATCAATCGCTTTATCCGGCAGGTGGCGATCGTTAATGTATTTCACCGCCAGCTCCACCGCCGCACGCACCGCTTTCGCGGTATAACGCACATCATGGTGCGCCTCGTACTTCGGCTTCAGGCCGTTGATGATCTGCACCGTTTCTTCAACCGACGGTTCAGTAATATCGATTTTCTGGAAGCGACGCGCCAGGGCACGATCTTTTTCGAAAATATTGCTGAACTCCTGATAGGTGGTTGAACCCATTACCCGGATCTTGCCGCTGGAGAGCAGCGGTTTAATCAGGTTAGCGGCATCCACCTGACCACCCGATGCCGCACCGGCGCCGATGATGGTATGGATCTCGTCGATAAACAGGATGCTGTTGGTATCCTGCTCCAGCTGTTTCAGCAGCGCTTTGAAACGTTTTTCAAAATCACCGCGGTATTTGGTGCCGGCCAACAGGGAACCGATATCCAGCGAATAGATGGTGCAGTCGGCGATCACTTCCGGGACGTCGCCCTGCACGATGCGCCAGGCCAGCCCTTCGGCAATGGCGGTTTTACCGACGCCAGACTCCCCCACCAGCAGTGGGTTATTCTTGCGGCGGCGGCACAGCACCTGAATCGCCCGTTCCAGCTCTTTATCGCGGCCTATCAGCGGGTCGATACCGCCAACACGGGCAAGCTGGTTAAGATTGGTGGTGAAGTTTTCCATACGTTCCTCCCCGCCTGCCTGCTCTTCGCTGTTGACCTGATGGCTGGAATCCGAAGACGGATTCGATTCGTCTTTTCGCGTTCCGTGAGAGATAAAGTTCACCACATCGAGGCGGCTGACTTCGTGTTTGCGCAGCAGGTAGGCGGCTTGCGACTCCTGCTCGCTGAAGATGGCAACCAGCACGTTGGCACCGGTGACTTCGCTACGTCCGGAGGACTGGACGTGAAATACCGCACGCTGGAGTACACGCTGGAAGCTGAGCGTCGGTTGCGTGTCGCGCTCCTCTTCACTGACGGGCAGTACAGGTGTGGTCTGTTCGATGAAGGCTTCAAGTTCCTGACGCAGCGCCACCAGATCCACGGAGCAGGCTTCAAGCGCTTCGCGGGCGGATGGGTTACTGAGCAGTGCAAGCAGCAGGTGCTCGACCGTCATAAACTCATGTCGGTGCTCACGCGCTCTGGCGAAAGCCATGTTTAAACTGAGTTCCAGTTCTTGATTGAGCATAGGCACCTCCCCCAATTTTCATTGCCTTATTCAGGCTTTTTCCAGCGTACACAGCAACGGATGCTCGTTCTCCCTTGCATACTGGTTCACCATTGCCACCTTGGTTTCGGCGACTTCTGCGGTAAAAACACCGCAGATGGCTTTGCCATGATAGTGAACCGTAAGCATCAGTTGCGTTGCACGTTCAACATCATAAGAAAAGAACTTTTGTAGCACGTCAATAACAAATTCCATCGGCGTGTAATCATCGTTCATTAACATAACTTTATACATAGATGGCGGTTTTAGCGCGTCGCGCACTTCATCTTCCGCCAACTTATCGAAATCGAGCCAGTCGTTCGTCTTACCCATTGTCAGTCGTCATCTTCGTTTACGGTCTCCGGTCGCGTATCTCTGTGATGCTGACGGGAGTCTATACATAACCTGAATCTACCTTAGATGTCAGATAACCTATATCTATTATTGCCATCCGCGATGTCTGTCACAATACCGTTCAATAGCGTTAACTGCTTCAAATTTTGACGCATTTTTCACCTTCCTTGCCCGGCAAAGGCTTGACGATCCCTTTGGTTTATCTAAATTGTACAGGCGTGAGTTGGCGAGGTTTTGAACAGCCTCCACTTCACCACCGGTTCATTACATCTAACTCAATAAGATTTACGAAGGATGTCGAAGCATGGAAACGGGTACAGTTAAGTGGTTTAACAACGCCAAAGGGTTTGGTTTTATCTGCCCTGAAGGCGGCGGCGAAGACATTTTCGCACATTACTCCACCATTCAGATGGATGGATACAGAACGCTGAAAGCCGGGCAGGCCGTCCGGTTCGATGTACACCTTGGGCCAAAAGGCAATCATGCCAGCGTTATTGTGCCCATCGAAGCAGAAGTGGTGGCATAGCCCTCTGTTTCATTGTGTACACCCCGCACTCAAAATGCCAGCCCGACGCGCTGGCATTTTTATTTGTGGGCTGCCGTGCGGTCTGCTGCCCGGCGGCGCTGCGCTTGCGCGGGCCTACAAATCATTGTGGGCTGCCGTGCGGTCTGCTGCCCGGCGGCGCTGCGCTTGCGCGGGCCTACGGATTTCGTAGGCCGGGTAAGGCGTAGCCGCCACCCGGCAACAGATTCACTCCCGGGCTAACGCATCCACCGGATCTAATCGCGCGGCGTTTCTGGCCGGCAACCAGCCAAACAGTACCCCGGTAAAGGTAGAACACAGGAAGGCAGTTAGCAGCGCCATCGGTGAAAAACCAATTTCCCAGCCGGGTAAAAACAGCTGCAGCGTAAAGGCGATGAGCAGCGAGAGCGTAATCCCCAGCGCACCGCCCACCAGACAGACCAGCACCGCTTCAATCAAAAACTGTTGCAGCACATCGCTGGCCCGGGCGCCCACCGCCATCCTGATGCCGATTTCACGCGTCCGCTCCGTCACCGACACCAGCATGATATTCATTACCCCGATCCCCCCGACCAGCAGGGAGATGATCGCCACCAGCGTGAGGAAGAGCTGAAGAGTACGTGTGGTCTTTTCCGCCGTTTTCAAGAGCCCGTCCATGTTCCAGGTGAAGAAATCTTTCTTCCCGTGGCGCAGGGTCAACAGGCGTTCAAGCTGTTGCTCTGCCTGGGCGCTGTCGTAACCCTCTTTCACCCGGACGGTGATGGAGTTAAGCCACGACTGCCCCATAATGCGCCCGGAGATGGTGGTGTAAGGCAGCCAGACGCGCAAAATCTTGCTGCTGCCAAACATCGACTGCTTCTCCTCCGCCACGCCAATCACCGTTGCGGGCATATTCCCCACCAGCACGATCTCGCCCACCACCTTCGCTTTATTGGGGAATAGCTGTCGCCGGGCGTTGCTATCGAGCACCACCACCTGCGCCCGCCCTGCCAGTTGCTCTGCATTGAAGGTGCCCCCTTCGCTGAAGGTCATACCGTAGACGTTGAAATAGTCGCCGCTGACGCCGTTGGCGCTGGCCGCCACATCGATATTGGCATAGCGCAAACGCAGGCTCTGGGACACCGCCGGGGTGGCGGAGTTAACCCACGGCTGCTTCTGAATGGCCGTGAGATCGTCATACTTCAGCGCCTGCTGGTACTGCGGCTCGTCATCGCCAAAATCTTTGCCGGGATAGACGTCAATGGTATTGGTGCCGATGGAGCGGATATCCGACAGCACCAGCTGTTTGGCCGCGTCGCCCACTACCACAATCGACACCACCGAGGCGATGCCGATGATGATCCCAAGCATGGTCAGCAGGGTGCGCATTTTGTTGGCGGCCATCGCCAGCCAGGCCATGGTCAGCGCTTCGCGAAAGCTGCTGGCAAACTGCCGCCAGCCCGACGGCGGCGGTAACGCCACCTCCTGACGCCGGGTAGCATTGAGGGCGGGCGGCGGATTACTGACCAGCTCGCCGTCGCGGATCTCGACAATGCGTCCGGCCTGGGAGGCCACCTCCGGATCGTGGGTGACAATAATCACCGTGTGCCCCTGATCCCGCAGCTGGTGCAGGATTGCCATCACCTCTTCCCCGGAGTGGCTGTCCAGCGCCCCGGTCGGTTCATCCGCCAGGATCACCTGGCCGCCGTTCATCAGCGCCCGGGCGATACTCACCCGCTGCTGCTGGCCGCCGGACAGCTGCGACGGCTGATAATCCACCCGCTCCCCCAGCCCCAGCCGGGTAAGCAGCGCCTGCGCCCGCTCAAGACGTTTTTTGCGCTCTACGCCAGCATAGACCGCGGGCACCTCGACGTTTTGCGCCGCGCTCAGATGCGAAAGCAGATGGTAACGCTGGAAGATAAAGCCGAAATGTTCCCGACGCAGTTTGGCCAGCGCGTCGCTGTCCAGCGTGGCGACGTCGGTGCCCGCCACGCGATAGGTGCCGCTGGTGGGTTTATCCAGACAGCCAAGAATATTCATCAGCGTCGATTTACCGGAGCCTGACGCCCCGACAATCGCCACCATCTCCCCCGCCTCTACCTGCAGGGTGATGCCCTTCAGCACCTCCACCGGCCCGTCGCCGGAGGGGTAGCTGCGGCGGATATCATTCAGCTCCAGCAGGGCGGTCATTTCGCCGCCCCCGGCTGGCTCTCGCTGATGACCACCTCTTCACCCTCTTCCAGCCCTTTCACCACCACCACATCGGTGTCGTTGCGCGAGCCGAGGCTCACCTCACGCTCGCGGATTTCACCGTTACGCAGCACCTTCACGTTATAGCGGTTATCTCCTACCGGTTGGCCCAGCGCCGCCAGCGGAATGGTCAGCACGTTTTTCACCCCGGAGAGCTGAATATGCACCTGGGCGGTCATGTCCAGGCGTAGCACCCCCTGCGGGTTGGGGACTTCAAACCGGGCGTGATAGAAAATGGCGTCGTTGACCTTCTCCGGCGTCGGGAGAATATCCTTCAGCACCCCTTCATAGCGGGTTTGCGGGTCCCCCAGCACGGTAAACCAGGCTTTTTGCCCCGGCTTCAGGTGGATCACATCCGCTTCCGAAACCTGCGCCTTCACCAGCATGGTACCCATATCCGCCAGGGTCAGGATGTTCGGCGCCTGCTGGGCGGCGATAACCGTCTGTCCCTGCAGGGTCGTAATCTGCGTCACTTCCCCGGCCATCGGTGCAACGATGCGGGTGTACTCGAGGTTAGTTTTGGCACTGTCCAGCGAGGCCTGGTTGCGTTTGATCTGCGCATCGATGGTGCCAATCTGCGCCTGCTTCACCGCCAGCTCGGTGGTCGAGGTATCCAGATCCTGCTGCGAGATCGCCTGGGTGGTCGCCAGCTGCCGCTGACGGTTCAGGGTCACCTGGGCGAGCTTACGCTCCGCTTCCGCCTGGCTGCGCTGGGCGCGCAGCTCCATCAGCGTCGCCTCCACCTCTTTGATCTGGTTTTCGGCCTGCTCCGGGTCGATAACCCCCAGCAGTTGCCCTTTTTTCACCTTGTCGCCAATCTCCACCGATAGGGTCTTCAACTGGCCGCTGACCTGGGCACCCACGTCAACCTTGCGTAGCGCGTCCAGTTTGCCGGTCGCCAGCACGCTCTGCTGCAACTCGCCCGGACGGACAATCAATGTCTGATATTGCGGCACCGGTGCGTTTAGCACCCGCCACAGCCAGAATCCACCCACCAGTACAATCAGCACCAGCAGCAGAAACAGCTTCCTGCGCTTTCCCTTTAAGTTCATAAATATTCCAAATAGCAATTCCGGCTTACATAACTGTTGATTCTAACTAAACCGCGCCTCAACGAAACCCCTGCTTTTCGTGGCGCGTGAAAGTTGTTGAGGAGAGGTTGATAAAACCCCTGCTGAAATAAAGGCCTGGCAACAAGACCGGTATCTATTATGTCCTCCATCGCAGAGTCATCTTATTCACATCAGCAGCAACCTAAATCAGCCTGGCAGCTATTTCAGCATCTGGCCTCCGGGACATTAACCCCCGGCCTTGCCTGGCGTAATCCGGCCTATCGCCGCAAGTTTATGCTGCGCTCGCTGATGACGCCGTTCAGCACTGCACGTCTGCTGGCAAGCCTGACAAAACAGCCGCAACTGCTGCAACTGTTACAGGCCCAGCCGGGACTGCCCTGCCGCCTGCATCGCCCGTGGCTCTCGGTGGCGATGAATCGCCAGCAAACGCTCCAGGCGCTGAACTGGCACTATCAGACCCTGCAGAGCCGGCTCCCGGCCGCGCTGATGAACGGCTATCTCTCCCGGGAGGGGGTCACGTTACTGACCCTGACCGGGAAAGACGATCGCGCCTTTACCCTGCGTCTGTGCGCTGATGCCTTCCTCGATAAAGAGGGCGAAGCGACGCTGGCGTTTTGCGACGAACAGCAGACGGTGCTGGCGGAGATGACCTTTACGCTGTGTCAGGTTAACGGCACCCCGACGCTGTTTATCGGCGGGATGCAGGGGGCAAAAGCCTTTGTGCCGCACGAGGCGATTCAGAGTGCCACCAAAGCCTGTCACGGCCTGTTCCCGAAACGTTTGCTGGTGGAAGCCGCCATGACGCTCGGCAGCGCCCTGGCCGTGGAGCAGATTATCGCCGTCAGCAACAGCACCCATATTTATCGCAGCTGGCGCTATCGCAAGAAAAAAGAGGGGAAACTGCTGGCCGACTACGACAGTTTCTGGCTGTCGCTGGGCGGGGAGCGCGGCAGCGAGGGCAACTTCAGGCTGCCGCTCGCCATGCCGCGCAAACCGATGGAGGAGATCGCCAGCAAAAAACGCGCCGAGTACCGCCGCCGGTTTACCCTGCTGGACAGCCTGATCGATCAGGTCAACCAGGCGACCCGCCGCTAGTCCGCCCTCCCGCGTGCCAGCCACAGCACGCGGGAGAACATCTTCCGTAACAGCGTGGGCACCGCCTCCACGCCGCGACGACCAGCCTCCATCGCCACCTCAATCGCCAGATCGGGTTTCGAGGAACGGTGAATGGCCTTCATGATCACCCGCCGCATGTTCATCGGGACGTCGTCCGGGATCATCGCCACCCGGTGAAAGACATCGGAAAAGCCCTGCCGGTACATGAAGTGTTCCATGTCCATGGCGGGCAGCGCCGTCAGGTGCTCGCGCTCCTCCTCCCGATCGTTATTGATCAGCCCGCGCACGGTCGCGGCATATTTCTTACCCGCTTCGTCACCATCCACCAGCACATGCCATTCGATGCCCATCCGCCGGGCAAATTTAATCAGCGGTTTCAGGCCCGACTGGGCAAACTCGATCACTTTGATGCCCTCGGCATCAAAGTGGTGCCCACACTGACGGGCCAGCTCGTTAATCACCCAGGTTTCGGTCTCCCCTTCCACCAGCAGCCAGCAGCGGGCAAACAGCGAGGAGGCGCGGTTGAAGCGAATATGGAAGGCGATACGGCGACTGTCTTCCGCATTCATGCCCCCCGGACCCAGGCGGTAAGCCGAGACGCGCGACGACTCACGCACCAGACGGCAGACGTGCTCGACCGGTGTTAGCGACAGCAGTTCGCCGGAGTTGGTGGTGGTGATGCGCTGCAACGGCAGCAGATTCAGCAGGTGCCAGGCCACCGAGAGCATGATTGGGTGCAGGCGCGTCTCGGGATCTTCCACCAGCAGCAGCGGACGGGCATCCCGGTCCAGCCGGACGGTGCCTTTGGCCTGCAACAACGTGGAGAAGAGCCCCAGCAGGATCACCCGGTGCGAGCGGCCGCCGGGACGGTCGATCATCCGGTTGATGATATCGAGATAACGCCAGCTGCGTTGCTCGTCATGGGAGCGCCGCCGCATCAGCCGGTTGCGCACCGGGGAGGTGCCCTGTTCGGAGAAGTAGTGCTCCAGCAGCTGTACCATTGCCGACAGCCCCTGGCGGATCTGGCCGTCGGTCAGGTTTTGCGGGCGGGCGACCAGTTCCCGGGCCAGATAGTCCAGCTCCCGGGCGGTGACCTCCACATCAGGCATGTCGGGGACGGTACCGTTGCGGATGCGGCGCATAAAGCGGGCATCACGCAGGCGCAGCACCGGCATCAGACGGACCAGATGGCGCGCCCGTTCGTCGATATCCTCCAGCGGCAGGACCTGGCCGTCAGTATCGAGAAAACCGCGCAGGGTCAGCACACTGTCATCACTGGCAAGCTCCCCCTCCAGACGATAAAAAATGCGCCGATAGCCATCATCACAGGGCACCCAGCAATCGGCAAGAGGACGATAGCGGCGAACGCGATGGCGCCCCGGCTCGCTTTCACGAAAGGTAAGGATAATATGCAGATGGTGTTCACGCCCCTGCAGATCGCCGGGGGGGAACCAGAAATCTTCCCGGACAAAATGGTACAGACTGGATTCCGGCGATAGCAGCAACGTCAGGGCGTCCAGCAGGCTCGATTTACCCCAGGCGTTTTCTCCGATCAGCACGTTGTTGTGCTCAAGCATCAGCGACAGACGGTTAATGCCGCGAAACCCCACGATTTCCACACGCTCTAGCAACATGTACCCTCCGGGAGAAATGAACTTTTTCCTTTAAGTTATCAGGAGTATAACGCCAGCGGGCCCGGACGGACACTCCATCGTCGGCGGAATAATGATTGCCAGAAGGGAAAATTAAGAATTTAACCAGACAGTTTCATTTGTAATAACGATTTCCGCCGCATACTCTTGCTGCCGAAAATGTAACTCTGCTTTACTCGCCATAATTTAGCAAGGAAGCGCAACACATTGCCCTACATCAAACTTACCGTATTTATTTAACTGGTGAGGGGGAATATTCATTTTTAGAATAGTGGCGTTTTAAAAATCGTCGCTTGTTTTGGCGATAAATAACAATGGCGCAGGATTGCGCTCATTTTTTCTTTGAGGTGGTTATGTTCAGAAAATTAGCAGCGGAATGTTTTGGGACATTCTGGTTGGTATTTGGTGGCTGCGGTAGCGCCGTCCTGGCAGCAGGGTTCCCGGAACTGGGAATTGGTTTTGTCGGCGTTTCGCTGGCCTTTGGTTTAACGGTTTTAACGATGGCGTATGCCGTGGGGCATATTTCCGGCGGTCACTTTAACCCGGCGGTAACATTAGGGTTGTGGGCCGGCGGCCGTTTTCCGGCAAAAGAGGTTGCTGGCTATATTATTGCCCAGGTCATTGGTGGAATTATTGCTGCCGCTATTTTGTATGTTATTGCCAGCGGTAAAGCGGGCTTTGATGCTGCGGCCAGCGGCTTTGCCTCAAACGGCTTTGGCGAACACTCCCCGGGCGGTTTCTCCATGCTCTCTGCCATCGTGATTGAAATTGTGCTGACTGCGGGCTTCCTGCTGGTGATCCACGGCGCAACGGATAAACACGCCCCGGCCGGTTTCGCGCCGATTGCGATTGGCCTGGCGCTGACCCTGATCCACCTGATCAGCATTCCGGTGACCAACACCTCTGTTAACCCGGCGCGCAGCACAGCGGTAGCCATCTTCCAGGGCGGCTGGGCACTGCA
This sequence comes from Leclercia sp. M50, assembly GCF_037150775.1. NCBI lineage: Bacteria > Pseudomonadati > Pseudomonadota > Gammaproteobacteria > Enterobacterales > Enterobacteriaceae > Leclercia > Leclercia sp. M50. Next base: position 62,025 of record NZ_JBBCPK010000005.1, on the reverse strand, counting down.
ACAGCTGTGGCTGTTCTGGGTGATGCCGATTATCGGCGGTATTATTGGCGGCGTGCTGTACCGCACCCTGCTGGAAAAACGCGATTAAGCGTGCGCGCGTTGTGGCGCCGGGTGATGGCTTCGCCTTACCCGGCCTACGGGACAGCATTTCGTAGGCCGGGCAAGCGAAGCGCCGCCCGGCACTGTTTTCATCTTTACTGAACCGTCTGAATTGGGTAGTGTCACAGCGCCACTCATATACAGGACCGGTTGTTCATGTTTTCAGGACTCTTAATCATTCTGCTCCCACTGATCGTGGGCTATCTCATTCCTCTTCATCAGCTGTCAGCGTTAAAACTGATCAACCGACTTTTGAGCGGAATTGTCTACGTCATTCTCTTTTTTATGGGGATCAGCCTCGCCTTCCTCGATAATCTTGCCACCAATTTGCTCTCTATCCTGCACTACTCCATTATTACGATGGCCATTATTTTGCTCTGTAATATCGCGGCCCTGTTCTGGCTGGAGCGCGCTATTCCGTGGAAAAACCATCACCATCAGGAAAAATTGCCTTCACGTATTGCCATGGCGCTGGAGTCATTAAAATTATGCGGCGTGGTGGTGCTCGGTTTTCTGCTGGGGCTGACAGGATTCTCTTTTTTACAACACGCCACCGAGGCCAGTGAATATACCCTGATCTTCCTGCTGTTCCTTATTGGTATTCAGCTGCGAAATAATGGCATGACCTTAAAACAGATCGTTCTCAACCGTCGCGGCATGATAGTGGCGGTGGTGGTGGTGGGCAGTTCGCTGATTGGCGGGGTGATTAACGCCTTTATTCTCGACCTGCCGCTGAATACTGCCCTGGCGATGGCCTCCGGTTTTGGCTGGTATTCGCTTTCCGGCATTCTGTTAACCGAGTCTTTCGGTCCGGTCATTGGCAGCGCCGCCTTCTTTAACGATCTGGGGCGCGAGCTGATCGCCATCATGCTGATCCCCGGTCTGGTGCGCCGCAGTCGTTCCACGGCGCTGGGGCTGTGCGGTGCCACCTCGATGGATTTCACCCTGCCGGTGCTGCAACGCTCGGGCGGGCTGGAGATGGTACCTGCCGCCATCGTTCACGGCTTTATTTTAAGCCTGCTGGTGCCCGTCATGATGGCGTTCTTCTCAGCCTGATACTTCTTTGGCGGTAGCCTGCTGCCGCCAAAATTGCGCTAAATCAATATCCCTCTACTTTGTGGCAAAAAGCGCTTCCCACCGTATCGCCACAGGCATAATCTTAAACATGTATATTAAATATAACTTTAACAGGTGTGATTATGTTTTGTGTGCAATGTGAACAAACCATCCGTACCCCAGCTGGCAACGGCTGCTCTTACGCACAGGGCATGTGCGGTAAAACCGCAGAAACCTCCGATCTGCAGGATTTACTGATCGCCTCCCTGCAGGGTTTATCCGCCTGGGCAGTTAAAGCCCGGGAATATGGCATTATCGACCACTACGTTGATCACTTCGCCCCGCGCGCGTTTTTCTCTACCCTGACTAACGTGAACTTCGACTCCCCGCGCATTGTGGGCTACGCCCGCGAAGCCATCGCCCTGCGTGAAGCCCTCAAAGCGCAGTGCCTGAATGTGGATGCCAGCGCCCAGGTCGATAACCCGATGGCCGATTTGCAGCTGGTCAGCGACGACCTCGGCGATCTGCAGCGCCAGGCGGCTGAATTTACCCCGAACAAAGACAAAGCGGCGATTGGCGAGAACATTCTCGGCCTGCGTCTGCTCTGCCTGTACGGCCTGAAAGGCGCCGCGGCCTATATGGAGCACGCCCACGTTCTGGATCAGTACGACAACGACATCTACGCCCAGTACCACAAAATTATGGCGTGGCTCGGCACCTGGCCTTCCGACATGAACGCCCTGCTGGAGTGTTCCATGGAGATCGGCCAGATGAACTTCAAAGTGATGAGCATCCTGGATGCCGGTGAAACCACCAAATATGGCCACCCAACCCCGACGCAGGTCAACGTCAAAGCAACCGAAGGCAAATGCATCCTGATCTCCGGTCACGACCTGAAAGATCTCTACAACCTGCTGGAGCAGACCGATGGCACCGGCGTTAACGTCTACACCCACGGTGAGATGCTGCCCGCCCACGGCTACCCGGAACTGCGTAAATTCAAACATCTGATCGGGAACTACGGCAGCGGCTGGCAGAACCAGCAGGTGGAATTCGCCCGCTTCCCGGGCCCTATCGTGATGACCTCGAACTGCATCATCGACCCGACGGTGGGTGCCTACGATGACCGCATCTGGACCCGCAGCATCGTCGGCTGGCCGGGCGTGAGCCACCTCGAAGGCGACGATTTTGGTCCGGTGATTGCCCAGGCCCAGCAGATGGCGGGCTTCCCCTACAGCGAAATTCCGCACCTGATCACCGTCGGTTTCGGTCGCCAGACCCTGCTGGGTGCGGCGGATTCCCTGATTGACCTGGTGAGCCGCGAAAAACTGCGTCACATCTTCCTGGTGGGCGGCTGCGACGGCGCGCGCGGGGAACGTAACTACTTCACCGACTTCGCCACCAGCGTGCCGGACGACTGCCTCATCCTGACCCTGGCCTGCGGTAAGTACCGCTTCAACAAGCTGGAGTTCGGGGATATCGAAGGGCTGCCGCGCCTGATCGATGCCGGTCAGTGTAACGATGCCTACTCAGCCATCATCCTCGCGGTCACCCTGGCGGAAAAACTGGGCTGCGGCGTAAACGATCTGCCGCTGTCGCTGGTGCTCTCCTGGTTCGAGCAGAAAGCGATTGTGATCCTGCTGACCCTGCTCTCGCTGGGCGTGAAAAACATCGTCACCGGCCCGACGGCGCCTGGCTTCTTTACCCCGGATCTGCTGGCGGTTCTCAACGAGAAGTTCGGTCTGCGTTCCGTGACCACCGTTGAAGAAGATATGAAGCAACTGCTGAGCGCGTAAGGAGTAAACGTATGACGATGCCAACCCATCAGTGCCCATGGCGGATGCAGGTGCACCACATCCAACAGGAAACGCCGGATGTCTGGACGATTTCGCTGCTGTGCCACGACTATTATCCTTACCGTGCCGGGCAGTATGCGCTGGTCAGCGTGCGTCACTCCGCAGAGACGCTGCGGGCGTACACGATCTCCTCGACGCCGGGCATCAGCGAGTACATTACGCTGACGGTTCGTCGCATTGATGAGGGGGCGGGCTCACAGTGGCTGACAGGTGAGGTGAAGCGTGGGGATTACATCTGGCTCTCTGACGCGCAGGGAGATTTTACCTGCGACGATAAGCCGGACGACAAATTCCTGCTGCTGGCCGCCGGCTGCGGCGTCACGCCGGTGATGTCGATGCGGCGCTGGCTGGCGAAGAATCGCCCGCAGGCTGACGTGGCGGTGATCTTCAGCGTGCGCTCGCCGCAGGATGTCATTTTTGCAGACGAATGGCGTCACTATCCGGTTACCCTGGTGGCAGAAAACAACGCTACAGAGGGGTTTGTCGCCGGTCGCCTGAGTCGCGAACTGCTGCAAAGCGTACCGGACATCGCCTCCCGCACGGTGATGACCTGTGGTCCGGCGCCCTATATGGCAATCGTTGAAGAAGAGGTGAAGGCCCTGGGCGTGACCCGCTTCTTTAAAGAGCAGTTCTTTACCCCGGTCGCGGAAGCCGCCACCAGCGGATTGAAGATCACCAAACTGCAGCCTGCGCAAACCTTCTTTGGCCGCGTGGGCAGCACGCTGCTGGAGGCGCTGGAGAGCAATAACGTGCCGGTGGTGGCTGCCTGTCGTGCAGGCGTGTGCGGCTGCTGTAAAACAAAAGTGGTGGACGGGAACTATACCGTTACCAGCACCATGACGCTGACGGATGCCGAAGTGGCGGAAGGCTATGTGCTGGCCTGCTCCTGCCATCCGCAGGGGGATCTGGTGCTGGCCTGAAAAAACGCCCGGTGGCGCTACGCTTGCCGGGCCTACAAAAGAGCGTGAACCGTAGGCCGGGCAAACGCAGTGCCGCCCGGCATTACCGCCGCAGAGGAATTACTTCCACGCCGGATCGCTGACCACCGCAAACCGCCCTGCCCCCAAAAATGCCACCGCCAGCGCCCCCACAAAGAAATAGACCAGACTCTCAATCGCCCATGCCCCTACCGCATCCAGCGCGAAGGTTTTCCCGGTGCCTACCATCAGCCACGCCACCACCATGGTGAACGCTAATATCAGCGCCGCCGGACGGGTGAGAATGCCGAGAATAATCAGGATCGGCGCCACCACTTCCCCCATCAGCACGCCCCAGGCGATAAAGCCCGGCAGCCCTTTTGCCACCAGCATGCCTGCAATCCCCCCGACCCCGTCGATAGCCTTATGCAGGCCATGAAACAGCATCAACCCCCCTACCGCCAGGCGCAGCAACAATCTGCCGAAATCTTCGTGCGTTAGCGTTTTATTAACAGCAAGTAACAATGATTTAACCATCTGAATTAACTCCATTTTTAACTAAACTCATACCACAATATGACGAAATGTTGCACAGTGAAAGCAACTATTAATAAGGGGGATTCCGCGGGCATGCCGGTCAGTTTCATCTAAGCTTGAAAGCGTTATCACATTCAGGAGATGGACTACCATGAAACAAACCGTGGCGAACTATATTGCGAAAATGCTGGAACAGGCCGGGGTAAAACGGATCTGGGGTGTTACCGGGGATTCCCTCAACGGTCTGAGCGACAGCCTGAACCGAATGGGCACCATCGAATGGATGCCGACCCGCCATGAGGAGGTCGCCGCGTTCGCCGCCGGGGCCGAAGCCCAACTTACCGGAGAGCTGGCGGTCTGTGCGGGCTCGTGCGGGCCTGGCAACCTGCACCTGATCAACGGTCTGTTTGATTGTCACCGTAATCATGTCCCGGTGCTGGCTATCGCCGCGCACATTCCGTCGAGCGAGATTGGCAGCGGCTATTTTCAGGAGACGCATCCGCAGGAGCTGTTCCGTGAATGCAGCCACTACTGTGAACTGGTCTCCTCCCCTGAGCAGATCCCCCAGGTGCTGGCCCTGGCGATGCGCAACGCCATTCTGAAGCGCGGCGTTTCGGTGATTGTGCTACCAGGCGACGTGGCGCTGCAGGCGGCGCCGGAAAGTGCCAGTACCCACTGGTATCCCGCGCCCCAGCCGGTGGTGACGCCCGCCCTCGCGGAGCTGAAAAAACTGGCCCAGCTGCTGCGCTACTCCAGCAATATCGCCCTGATGTGCGGCAGCGGCTGCGCCGGGGCCCACGAGGAGCTGCTGGAATTTGCCGGCACCCTGAAGGCGCCGATTGTTCACGCCCTGCGCGGGAAAGAGCATGTGGAGTACGATAACCCCTACGACGTGGGGATGACCGGGCTAATTGGCTTCTCCTCCGGGTTCCACACCATGATGAATGCCGACACCCTGGTGCTGCTCGGCACCCAGTTCCCCTATCGCGCGTTTTACCCCACCGACGCCAAAATTATCCAGATCGACATTAACCCCGCCAGCATCGGGGCGCACAGCAAAGTGGATATGGCGCTGGTGGGCGACATCAAGGCGACCCTGAGCGCACTCATGCCGCTGCTGGAGGAGAAGACCGATCGCACCTTCCTGGATAAAGCCCTGAGCGATTATCGCGATGCCCGCAAAGGGCTGGATGACAAGGCGAAACCCAGCGATAAAGCGCTGCACCCGCAGTATCTGGCCCAGCAGATCAGTCGTTACGCCGACGAGGATGCCATCTTTACCTGCGACGTGGGTACCCCCACCGTCTGGGCGGCGCGTTACCTGAAAATGAACGGCAAGCGCCGCCTGCTGGGGTCGTTTAACCACGGCTCAATGGCCAACGCCATGCCGCAGGCGCTGGGGGCGAAAGCCACCGCGCCGGACCGTCAGGTGGTGGCGATGTGCGGCGACGGCGGCTTCAGCATGCTGATGGGCGACTTCCTTTCAGTGGCGCAGATGAAACTGCCGATCAAAATCATCGTCTTTAACAACAGCGTGCTGGGCTTTGTGGCGATGGAGATGAAAGCGGGCGGCTATCTGACCGACGGTACGGATCTGCACGACACCAACTTCGCCGCCATCGCCGAAGCCTGCGGCATTACCGGTATTCGCGTGGAGAAAGCCTCAGAGGTGGATGAGGCCTTGCAGCGCGCCTTTGCCACCGACGGCCCGGTGCTGGTGGATGTGGTGGTGGCCAAAGAGGAGCTGGCTATTCCGCCGCAGATCAAACTGGAACAGGCGAAGGGCTTTAGTCTGTATATGCTGCGCGCCATTATCAGTGGCCGCGGTGACGAAGTTTTGGAGCTGGCAAAAACCAACTGGCTCAGGTAAAACATTTCACATCACCTTTTAAACTATAGGGATGTGAAATGATTGATTTACGTAGCGATACCGTAACCCGCCCGACGCAGGCCATGCTCAAGGAGATGCTGGCCGCGCCGGTCGGGGACGACGTCTATGGCGATGACCCCACCGTTAACGAACTTCAGCGCTATGCCGCCGAACTGAGCGGCCACGAGGCCGCCCTGTTCCTGCCCACCGGCACCCAGGCGAACCTGGTGGCCCTGCTCAGCCACTGCGAGCGCGGCGAAGAGTATATCGTCGGCCAGGGGGCGCATAACTACCTGTACGAAGCGGGCGGCGCGGCGGTGCTGGGCAGCATTCAGCCCCAGCCGATCGATGCCGCCGCAGACGGCACCCTGCCGCTGGACAAGGTGGCGGCTAAAATCAAAGCCGACGACATTCACTTCGCCCGCACCAGACTGCTCAGCCTCGAAAACACCCATAACGGCAAAGTGCTGCCGCGCGACTACCTGAAAGCGGCGTGGGAGTTTACCCGCGAGCGTAAACTGGGGCTGCACGTCGACGGCGCGCGCATCTTCAACGCCGTGGTGGAGTATGGCTGCGAGCTGAAAGCGATTACGCAATATTGCGACTCGTTCACCATTTGTCTCTCCAAAGGGCTGGGCACGCCGGTGGGCTCCCTGCTGGTGGGCAACGCCGACTACATCAAGCGCGCCAACCGCTGGCGCAAAATGACCGGCGGCGGCATGCGCCAGGCCGGGATCCTCGCCGCGGCGGGTCTGTACGCCCTGAAAAATAACGTAGCCCGCCTGAAGGACGATCACGACAACGCCGCGTGGATGGCTGCGCAGCTGCGCGAGATCGGCGCCGACGTGATGCGTCACGACACCAACATGCTCTTTGTCCGCGTCGGAGAGGAACATGCCGCAGCATTAGGCGAGTTTATGAAGGCGCGCGGCGTGCTGATTAACGCCTCGCCGGTGGTGCGTCTGGTGATGCATCTCGACGTTAACCGCGAGCAGCTGACAGACGTGGTTGCCCACTGGCAGGCATTTTTGCAGCGCTAAGGAGTCCACGTGCCGCAACGTATTCTGGTGCTGGGTGCCAGCGGGTATATCGGTCAACATCTGGTGGCCGCCCTGAGCGCACACGGGCATCAGGTCCGGGCTGCGGCACGCAGCATTGAACGTCTGCAAAAGCAGGCCCTGCCCCACGTCACCTGCCATGCTATCGACCTCAACTGGCCGCAGACGCTGGCGGCGCTGCTGGAGGGGGTGGATACCCTTTACTATCTGGTACACAGCATGGGCGAAGGGGGGGACTTTATCGCCCACGAGCGGCAGGTTGCGATGAACGTGCGCGACGTGCTGCTGGAACACCCGGTTAAGCAGATTATCTTTCTCAGTTCGTTACAGGCACCGGCGCATGAGCAGTCCGACCATCTGCGCGCCCGGCAACTTACCGCCGATATCCTGCGCAGCGCTGGGATCCCGCTTACCGAACTGCGGGCCGGGATCATCGTTGGCGCCGGTTCTGCCGCCTTCGAAGTGATGCGCGATATGGTCTATAACCTGCCGGTGCTGACCCCGCCGCGCTGGGTCCGCTCCCGCACCACGCCGATTGCGCTGGAGAACCTGCTGCACTATATGGTGGAGCTTCTCAACCACCCGGCCACGCAGCACCGGGTGCTGGAGGCCGCCGGACCCGAGGTGTTGAGCTATCAGCAGCAGTTTGAGCATTTTATGCGGGTAAGTGGCCGTCGTCGCCCGCTGATCCCCATTCCTTTCCCGACCCGCTGGATCTCAGTGTGGTTTTTAAATGTGATTACCTCCGTGCCGCCGACCATTGCCAAAGCGTTAATCCAGGGTCTGAAACACGATCTGCTGGCGGACGATCGCGCGCTGCGCAACCTGATCCCGCAAACGCTGATCCCCTTCGATGACGCGGTTCGTAACACGCTGAAAGAAGAGGAGAAGCTGGTGAACTCCAGCGACTGGGGCTACGACGCCCAGGCGTTCGCCCGCTGGCGTCCGGAATATGGTTACTACCCGAAACAGGCCGGATGCACGGTGAAAACCACCGCCAGCCTCAGCGCCCTGTGGGAAGTGGTGAACCAGATCGGCGGTAAAGAGCGCTACTTCTTTGGCAACGCACTGTGGCAAACCCGGGCGATGATGGATCGGCTCGTCGGGCATAAGCTGGCGAAAGGCCGTCCGGCTGCGCCATATTTGCAAACAGGCGATACCGTTGACAGCTGGAAGGTAATTATCGTTGAACCTGAAAAGCAGCTGGCGCTGCTGTTTGGCATGAAAGCCCCCGGCCTCGGGCGGTTGTGCTTTACGCTCAAGGACAAAGGCGACCACCGGGAGCTGGACGTGCGCGCCTGGTGGCATCCGCACGGCATGCCAGGTCTGTTCTACTGGCTGCTGATGATCCCGGCGCACCTGTTTATCTTCCGGGGAATGGCCCGGCGTATTGTTTTTCTGGCAGAACAAAACAGAGAAAAAGAGTAATTAAAACTCTGAATCTTTCACGTTTCCCATTGCATACAGTCGTAATTCACGGAAGAATGCGCACGAAATTCTTTCAATACAGTGGATCGATATGAAGGTACTGGTTACCGGCGCCACCAGCGGCTTAGGCCGCAATGCGGTGGAGTTTTTGCGCAATAAAGGCGTCAGCGTCCGGGCCACCGGTCGTAATGAAGCGATGGGTAAATTGCTGCAAAAAATGGGCGCAGAGTTTGTCCATGCCGACCTGACGGAACTGGTCTCTTCCCAGGCAAAAGTGATGCTGGCCGGAATCGATACGCTGTGGCACTGCTCCAGCTTTACCTCACCCTGGGGAACCCAGGAAGCGTTCGACCTGGCAAACGTGCGCGCCACCCGCCGTCTGGGTGAGTGGGCTGTGGCCTGGGGCGTGCGCAACTTCGTGCATATCTCCTCGCCGTCGCTCTATTTCGACTATCACCACCATCGCGATATCCAGGAAGATTTCCGTCCGGCGCGCTTCGCCTGCGAATTTGCCCGCAGTAAAGCCGCCAGCGAAGAGGTAATCGATCTGCTGGCGCAGTCTAACCCGCACACCCGTTTTACCATTTTGCGTCCGCAGAGCCTGTTTGGCCCGCACGACAAAGTGTTTATTCCGCGCCTGGCGCAGATGATGCACCACTACGGCAGCGTGTTGTTGCCGCGCGGCGGGGATGCGCTGGTGGACATGACCTATTACGACAATGCCATTCATGCCATGTGGCTGGCCAGCCAACGTGAGTGCGACGGGCTGCCATCCGGCCGGGCATACAACATCACCAACGGCGAGCCACGCTCGCTGCGCAGCATTGTGCAAAAGCTGATCGACGAGCTGAACATTCACTGCCGGATCCGCTCCGTGCCCTACCCGATGCTGGATATTATTGCCCGCAGCATGGAGCGGCTGGGCAATAAGGCTGCCAAAGAGCCGATGCTGACGCACTACGGGGTGTCGAAACTGAACTTTGATTTTACCCTCGATACACAACGCGCTGAGAGTGAGCTGGGCTATAAGCCGCTGGTGACGCTGGATGAGGGGATTGTGCGCACCGCGGCCTGGCTGCGGGATCACGGGAAGTTACATCGCTAACAGCCCGGCGCGCGGCAGAGAAAAAAACGGCAACCCTGAGGTTGCCGTTTTGCTATTAAAGCGCGGTCCAGGCGTCTGCCCATGCCAGGCCAACGCCTGGTTCATAGTAAGCCGGGGTGCTGTTACACCAGCCGCTGTACGGGAACGGCTTGCACTGGAAGAGTTTACCGTGGTTGTTCACAATATCCCCTGCGTTGTACTTGTTGTTGGCGCTCCACGCCGCGTAAGTGTCTGAGCCTTCGTCACCTGACGGGGTCTGCGCTTTCGCTTTCACGTTCAGCAGGTAAGTCGTGGTGTCGCTCAGTTCGCCATCGCTGACGGTCAGGCTCACTTCAATCTGCTGAGCCGTTGCCGCCTCAGGCGCAGTAAAGGTCACTACCGCTTTGTCTTCACCGGAGACGGTCTGGCCGTCCTGGGAACGCCAGGTGTAGGTCAGTTTGTTGCCATCTTCGTCAGTGGAGCCTTCCGCGCTCAGGGAGACCTGGGCACCCGCGTCAACCGCCCCAACCGGGCCGGAAATGACCGCAACCGGCGCATGGTTAGTCACAGCTGGCGTCTCATCTGCTGGCGTATTGTCAGCCGGGGTGTTGTCAGCCGGAGTATTATCCGCTGGCGTATTGTCTGCCGGGGTATTGTCCGCAGGCGTGTTATCGCTCGGGTTAACCGCAGAGCCATCGTCATTGACGATATTCACGTTAAAGAACTTCTGCACGCACTTGGTGTAGTCGCCCTCTTTAAAGGCACTGAATGGCGTCTGATAACCCACCAGCTGACAGGCGTAGGTTTTGCCGTCTGGCGTATCTGCGCTCCATCCCCAGTCCTGTTCCCAGTAAATTTTCAGGGCACCGGCGCCGCCTTCATCAAACTGCTTCATGTTGGCGCAGCCCAGGACTTCATTTTCCGGAACCGGCACTTTCAGGTAGTTGGCGAACTCTTTGTAGTATTTGATCCGGTTTTCCGACTGGGCAATTTCCGTCGGGCCGCCACATTCCACGCCGCCGTTAATGATTTGGGTGGTCACGCCGAAGCCCGGTACCAGGCCGTTAGCTTTGTCGTGATCGTTTGGCTGCCAGGTGCCGTCGATAACCTGCAGCATGCTCGGCTTCGGCGGTTGCGGGTAGGCGAAGAAGAAGATGGCGCTCGCCAGGTTCAGCCAGGTATCGGCAACCAGCTCCGGTTTGTCCAGCAGCGTGCGGACGTCGCCAAACATCGCTTCCGAGAACGGACCGTAGTTATAGTTGTAGGAGAGCTGCTTGGCGCCGCGGCCAAAGTAGCTCAGGAAATCGCCGTCTTTGTCTTTGCCGCACGGCCAGGTCTGTCCCTGCCAGACATCCGGGTTGCATTCGCCGTTATAGCCGCCCTTCTGGCCTTCGCTCCAGCCCATTTCGCGAACGTATACCAGCGCCTGACGCCATTCGGCTTCCGGACGCCAGGATTCATGCCCGCCGGTCTCCTGCGCGAAGTGTGCAAACATGGTCGCCAGCTCTTTACGGCAAATCGCCAGGCTGTCGCGGCCATCGGTGTAGGTATCGCACAGCGCCGGGAATTTACCCACCGCTTTCAGGAAGTTGCTGTAGCTGTACTCTTTGGCGCGCAGCGGGAACAGATACTCCCAGTCGCTCTCCTTCAGAATGCTTTCAACACGCTTCACGTTATCTGGATTGGTCGCCTTACCCGGCTCAATCTGCTCCACCAGGGCGTTATCCAGGGTGCGGATTGTCGCCTTGACCGACTTCATCAGCGGAAAATCCGTTAACGCCTGCTCTTTTTTTGCCAGATCGCTGGCTTTCATCGTGTAGGGTTCACTGCTTTCCGCCTTGAGCATGTTTGCCTGTGCCATTACTGGCGCAACACACGCCCCCGCGACCAGAATGCTCAGCAATGTCCTTTTATTCATCTACGTTGTTCCTTTTAAAAACGATAATAAGCAATACGAACTCGATTTATGTATTAACCCTTTAATAAATAAATCCGGGACAGCAACCTTTTCTTTCTGAAGAACACTCGTAAGATATTCTTCAAAAAAAACTGATTATCGGTACTGTGACATCCGTTTTATTCTTTGATATTTCGCCCAGACTTTTCTGGCGTAAATCCTGCGCTGGGGATAATTCTCCGGTTTCAGTCCCGCGTTATAGGCGCCGACCGCCTCCCAGTTATAGCCGTAAACGTTAATCATGCCGGAGAGAATAGAAGCGCCAACCATAATAGAGGTGCAGGGCTCCGTTATTAACCGGTATTCATCAATGCCTTTTTTTTCCAGCTCAGCAAAATGCGTACTATTTATTTGCATCAGACCGACATCCCGGGAGCCGTCGTGGTTATAACCGACCGCGTTCGGATTGAGGCCGGACTCCACGTCCGCAATGGCAAATAATAACCAGGGATCGACATGGTAATATTTCCCGGCAGAATTCCAGCAGTTGGCTAATGCCCCCTGACTGATTAACAACAACAGAAAAATAACGCGTTTCATCTCTTCACCTGGCCGACGCTGATGGACTGACCGCGCGGTGAAGCGCGGTCATTGATGGCGGGCAAAGATCGCGCCCGCCATCTCAGAGAAGGACGATTATTTGCAGTCTGCTGCTGCGCCTTCTTTCACCCATACATCGCTGTTGGCTGGGTTATCACCACGGGTCCACCACTTCGCACGGTAAACGAAACCTTCATAAGTGGTCGTGTCGCCGCCGTTATAAACCATTTCTGGTTGCCAGCTGAACTTCACTTTGCTGACCAGTTCCCATGCTCCCTCGCCAAAGCCAGGCTGGTTGCCCTGAGTCCAGTACTTCGCTTTCCAGACCAGATGGTCGAAGCTAACGGTATCGCCAGTGTTGTAGACCTTGCTACTGCTCCACGCAGCATATTTGCTGGCGTTGGCATCGACAGGCTTATCACAGCTACCGGTTGCCCCTTCGTCGGACGGAGGAGTGTCTTCATCAGCTGGTGGCGTGACGTCATCCGCAGGCGGCGTGACATCATCGGCTGGCTCAGACGCTTTTGGCGTGACGTTAACCTGCACGGTTGAGTGCACGCTCTCTTTGCCATCGCCGACCACTACGCTCAGGGAGTAGCTGGACTCGGAGGTCACCTCCGGCGCAGTGATACGCACGCTTGAGGTATTGATACCGGTAGCATTCATCTCTGCCGGTACGCTCCAGCTATAGGTCAGCGCATCGCCATCTGGATCGGATGCCTGGACATGCAGGGACTGCGTCTGACCCGCTTCCAGGGTGACGGCCTGCATTGGGTTAACCACCGGAGCCTGGTTCGCTTTAGGCGCTTTGTTGACGACCTGGACGTTCACGGTGCTGGAGAGCCCTTTCGCATCGGTCACGGTCAGACGGAAGGCCATGGTATGGTCGCTGGTCACAGCCGGAACGCTAAAGGTGGCTTTCGCGGAGGTGCTGTTCGCGATATTCACCGTGGTTCCGGAAATCTGCGTCCACTTGTAGGTCAGCGCATCGCCATCCTGGTCGGAAGAAGCAGAACCATCCAGCGTGACGGTCACCGGACCGGTCACGGTCTGGTCAGCAGCGGTCGCCACAGGCGCGTGGTTGGTGTTCGCTGGCTCGTCAGAAGAGGAACCGTTGCCCAACAGGCTTTCGTTCATGGCGTTCAGGATATCGCCGTTATCGGATTCAATAGACCATGCGAACAGACCGCCGAGGTTTTTGTCCAGTACGTACTTGCCTTTCGCCGCAACCGAACGGGCGTCGTCATAGCTCACCAGCTCGCCGGTGGCTTTGTTGAACAGGTAAGGCGCTTCTGCCGCGCTGTCATATTTGTACTCCCAGCCTGGCTTGCCTTTCATCTGATTGGCAATCACGCGGTAGTCAATGATACCCGCTTCCCAGGTACCCGGAATTGCGCCAGTCGCGGTGCCGGTGAATGGATTGTCGCCGGTGTAGCCGTGTACGCCGGTCCAGCCGCGACCGTACATCGCTGCACCCACTACGATTTTGCCCGGCTGTACTTTCTGATCCAGCATCGCTTTCACGGCGTTATCGGTGGTGTAGTTGGTATCTGGTTTCCAGGAAGCACCGTACAGCGCCGCCTGGTGACCCAGTTCGGTGTTACTCCATGCGCCATAGTAGTCGTAGCTCATCAGGAAGATATGGTCGATGTACTGCTGTGCAGTGGTGTAATCGACATCTTCAATCTTATCTCTACCGGCGCCGATAGCGGTGGTCAGCTCGTAAGTACGGCCAGTCTCAGCAGACAGCTCGTTCAGCATGGCGCGCAGATCGTGCATCAGTGCGGTATAGGTGGCTTTGTCGGTCTGCGGGTTGCCCAGTTTGGCATTCTCGCCACCGCCGCCCGGGAATTCCCAGTCGATATCCACGCCATCAAACACTTTCCAGGTTTTCAGGAACTCTTTAACTGAGCCGACGAAACGGTCGCGCAGCACTTTGTTGTCCATCTGGAAGAAGGGATCGGACAGGGTCCAGCCGCCCACGGAAGGCAGGATCTTCAGGTTTGGATTGGCTTTTTTCATCGCCATCAGCTGGCCGTAGTTGCCTTTGTACGGTTCGTCCCAGCCGGTCACACCCTGCTGTGGTTTTTGCAGCGCAGCCCACGGGTCATGAATGGCGACGGTGTAGTCCTGACGGCCAGCACAGGCGCGTTTCAGGGATTCCAGCGCGCCGGAAGATTTAGCGCTGTCGTTGATGCCATCGCCACCGCAAATTGGAATGAAGCCGTAAAGAATGTGGTTCAGGTTGGCAACCGGGATTTTATCCACGGTGAAGTTACGGTCGTATACGCCCCACTCAGGGAAATAGGCCGCAACCACTTTATCGGTATGTTTGGCGAACGCTTTGTTGTTCTCATGAAGCGTGGTGTTTAATGGCAGCAGGTGGCTACCGTCGGTATCCGCCACAATGATCAGTTTGCTGGCGCTGGTGCTACAGCCGCTGTCATTACATACCTGAACCTGCTCCTGGTAACGCCCCCCTTTTTTCACCTTAAAGGTGGCGGAGCCTGTCGCGCCGCTCGCGCCAGACCAGACTTCCTTACCATCCAGCAGCACTTTTGCCGAGGTTGGAGCATCACCACTCCAGACATTCCACTCAACTTTAACGTCTGCGCCATCGTGAACTTTTACCAGAGAGTTATAGTCCTGCGCGGCCTGGTCAACTTCAACAATAGCAAACTTGTCGTTGCCGCTGGTCAATGATGGCACACCTGGAACGGCTGCAAATACAGGGCTGGTTGCCGCTGCAACAAAAAGCGCCAGGTATTTAGGCTTAAAGAAATTCATTTTCATATCCTAATAACTCTACGTGAACTTTAAAAAACATGTCTTCCTTAAACATGAAATAAAACCAACATGGATTTAAAAAAAATTAAATACATAATGACTTAAAATGTTTTTAATATTTTCAGTTAATCTTAATTATAAAATTAACGTCACATGCGGTTTACAACGAAGATAGTATTAGCAAAAAAATGATTACTCACCTCTTTCCCTTGTCGAAAAAATCTCAAAATATAATTGACAGATTTAATTAGGGGATGAGTGAATAATTTTGCAAAATAAAGGTAATAACGCCTCCGACCGCCAGTGCCGGGCCAAAAGGAATGTGCGCGGCTTTTTGATCCGCTTTAATAAAGAGGAGATGTCCGGCAATGCCGGTTAACGACGCCAGTAACAGTACATCAGGCAGCGCCTGCCAGCCGCACCAGGCGCCCAGCGCGGCCAGCAGCTTGAAATCACCGTAACCCAGACCTTCGCGACCGGTCATCAGGCGAAACGTCCAGTAGACAAGCCAGAGAGAGAGGTAACCCGCCACGGCGCCGATAATGGCATCGCGCAGAGGCAGCGTCGGGCTGATAAGGTGGACCAGCAGCCCGGCCCACAGCAGCGGTTGTGTCAGGCAGTCCGGCAGCAGCAGATGCCGCCCATCGATGAGGGCGAGCGGCAGCAAAAAGGCGCTCAACAGCCAGAGGGAAAAGAGCCCGGCAAGGTCTGGCATAGACCAGGCGGTGGTGCCAAAAAAGAGGAAGGTAAAGGCTTCAAGTAACCATAAACGCAATGGGATAGCGCTGCCGCAGTAGTGGCAGCGCCCCCGTAGCGCCAACCAGCTTACCAGTGGGATATTTTGCCACCAGGCCAAATCATGCTGGCACGCCGGGCAGTGCGAGCCCGGAACGAGTAAGTTAATCCCGGCCTCATCTTCAAGCAGCATCGGCGGGATCCGCTCTGCTACCACGCCGAGAAAGCTGCCGATAATTGCGCCAAAAACGGCGCTCATCAGGCTGAACAGGCCCGGGCTGCTCTCTCTGAACAGGACGAAAGCCGTCATGCCGTTTTTTTCCAGCTAAGCTGGATCTCTGCCCTGACGTCACGCTGGTGGTCGACAGGAGTCAGCTTTATTTTCTCCAGTTTGATCCCTGAGGTGGCGTTAATTTCGCGCAACCAGTTCTTCAGCTCATTGATCTCCATCCGGGGCACAATGAACGATAACGTCTGCCCCTCCTGACGCACATCATTTAGCGGCAGCTTTATTTGCTTTGCGCTGTTTTCCACCACGCTACGCGGATTGTCGGTTGTTAATTGCTGCACCTGGAGATGGTTTTTATCGATTTCGCTACGCATCCAGTTAAGGGTATCTCTCTGGCGCTTCAGCGTTGACTGGCTATTTTTAATCATATTATCCAGCGGAACCATGCCGCCGTAATAGACGACGGCGCAGCCCAGCGCCGCGGCGTAGAATTTCATCAGCACCTTTTCACGGGCAGAGTAATTCTGATACCGCGCTTTAAGCTGTGCGACACGCTCTTTCATTTGTGTTTCCCCGTGATCATGGCGGTAAAGGGCGCGGCCGTTGAAACCGGCTGCAGCGAAAAGTTGAAATCCGCACTGCTCTGCTGAATGAACGCCTGCAGCGATGCGCTGTTCTGGCTGCTGGCGCTGAGCGTCCAGCGGTTTTGCGCACCGTCATAATCCAGCAGGTTAATTTCTATACCCGGAACCGCCTGCTTCGCTTTGTTCAGATCCGCCATTTGCAGAAAGACGCCTTTGTTAACCTTCTTCAGGTTCTGACCAAAGTGATACTTAATATTGCTTTGCTGGCGAAGGCTGGGGAAATGATACTGATAGACCGTGGCGATCTCCTGTTGCAGCTGGTTTTCCTGGTGCACCAGCAGCAGGGCCATCGCCAGTCTCGGCCCCAGCAGCAATCCGACGCTGAGCAGCGCCAGGGCAACCATTGCCCCTTTCATGCCTTTGGAGGCACCGCCCCGTGCGCCGCGGGGATGAAACTCGCCGTGCAGCACATTGGCCCGGCAGTTCTGCCACTGCGGCTGGATCAGCACTAACGGGTGCTGCCAGGGTAAGGATTCATCCACCGCAATTCCGGCAGGCGCCTCGCCATAGCAGCGCACCATCCCCGGCTGAGATTTCGCCATCAGCAGCGGCAGCAGCGAGGCGTCGGCTTCACAGGCGCTGGCCGGTGAAAAGCGCAGCCAGTAGCTCTCATCCAGCGCAACCAGCGTGCTTCCGCCTTCCACGACCGGCAGCAGCCAGGCGTCAGGCAGGGCCTGAACGACCTTCAGCCCGGCCTGCTCAAAGCGGGTGAGCCAGTTGCGCAAGCGCCGACCATCAATGGCGACAGCATCCACTTCATCTCCTTTTTTGCTCAACACCGTCCAGTGCAGGTCGTCGACGTCACCGATCAGCGTCTCCTCGGCCATCCACGAGAATGGCGTCGCCTGGGCGCTGAGCCCTTTCTTTGGCAGGGAGAAGTGGCGGAAGATCGTCTCACCGGCGGGTAACAGCAGACAGACGCGCGACGCCAGCGGATGGTCCGCAAGCGTCGACAGGGCCGCCATGCCGTGGAGCGTATTGACCTGCTGGCTCCCGGATTCGCACCATGCAATGGTCCCATCCTCGCGGCTGTCGGGACGTACAAAAAGTATCTTTTTCATCGGTATCGGCTTTTGTTATTCAATCATTCGGTAACGGCGCTGCCAGGTTACGATCTCGCCCGCTTCACTGTTAACCTGAAGCTGACTGACCACGCGCAGCGTTAAATCATCGGTGTTGCCGGTGTAGTTCACCCGGAAGTAGCGACTGTTGACGGCTACCTGTTCAGCCACCTGAGTTAACTCGTCTTTCAGCTGGGGGAAGTTTTGCTCCAGCGCCTTGCTGAAGGCCTCCACGTTTTCCCATCCCGCTTCCGGGCGCGACGCGAGCAGCCGGGCGGCGTCATCCTCCGTCAGTTTTCCCGCAAACAGCGCCGCCAGCAGTTTTGCCTGTTCAGGCTTGAGGGTATTGACGTTGATCTTGCTGCTGGCATCCGGCAGGGCGCACAGTAGCGCGCTGACTTTGGCATAGGCCGATGCCGGAAACGCGGGCAGTAGCCTGATTTCGCTGATGTTGCGCATCATCTGGTTGGCCGGAAGCCGAGCGGGCTGCACACCTGCCCGGGCATCACTTTCCGCGGCCCCTTTCGCCGTGGTGCTGTCGCCGTCCAGGTAATCCACCAGCTGTTGATAGACCTGCTCAGCGGTGATCTGATCCAGACCCGCGTCGGCCAGCAGTTGTTCAACCGTCTGCTGCTTACGGGACTTCTCCGGTATGGCTGACGTGGCCTGATCCTTTGCCGCCTGCTCCACGGTGAGCAGATTATTGACGTTAAAGCAGTCCTGCGCGTCCTCAACCTGGCTCACCACCGTGTAAAACTCCCCCTGTGTCTCAAGGGGTTGATGCCACTCACCGTCCGGCTCCAGCGGATTCTCGCCGCTGGCGGCGGTCTGCAACAGCTGCTTCACCGCCTGCTCCTGGCGCTGTATCGCCCAGCGCAGCTGCTGCTGGCTCACCTGGTAGTGGGTTTTCTGTAAATTACGGCTGAACTGTTGGCTGATTCTGGCCGCAAGGGCCGACATCATCACCAGCAGGATTAGCACCACCAGCAGCGCAACGCCCCGCTGCTGGCTTTGATTCATTTTGTTCATGGCTGACTTTCCGGTACCGGTGCTGGCGCTTGTTCAGGAGCGGACGCAGGCTTCGCCTCTTCGGGCTTTTCAGCCGTTTTCACGGCGATCTGCGGCTGCGGCATGTCGCCTGGGGTGGTAAAGACCCAGCGCCAGGTGTCGCCGCTCTCCATGGTCAGGGTCAACTCGACCCCGTCTGGCTGATGCCCGCTCTCTCGCCAGTGCTTCTGCCATGAACCGCTGAAAAATCGCCACTGGGCGGATTTCACCTCAGAGACAATCGGCACCGCTTCGGGTTTTACGCCTGCCGGGCTGTCGATGGTCGGCCAGACATCGCGCCACAGCCGGTGATCCTCAAACCGCCAGCGCACCCGCTCCAGCTGAACATGCCCGCTCACCCCGTTGAGGGTGGTCAGTTCGATGGCGTTATCATCCTGGCGAAAAACGTCGGGTTCATTGCGCGGTGCCCGGGCCTGCTGCTGAAAAAAATCACGCTCCAGCAGGCTCCAGGCGCGCTGGATCTGATTGAGCCTGGACGCGTTGCGATCGGTGGCATTGCTGGTACGCATCGCGCCGTCGAGGATCTGCCAGGCGAGGGTGCTGATCACCGCAAAGATGGTCAGCGCAATCATGATCTCCAGCAGCGTAAAGCCGCGCTGGCTTTGCCGTTTCTTCATTTTTTCTCTCCCGGAGGCAGTACCCGCATCGCTACCACCGGCTGGCTCTCATCCCCTTCGGCATAGACCAGGATCTCATCCGCCCAGCGCTTATCGGCAACCTTCACCCGCTGCATCCGCCAGTTCCAGTTGCGCCCGCCCATCAGTTCCGTCCCCTTCTGCCCTGCATCCGGGAAGTCGCTCTTGGTCAGCTGCGCTTCGGCGAGCAGATTCTCAGCGACCCAGCTGGCCTGGAGGGTATCCGCCAGACCGTGGGTAAAGCGCACGTTCAGGGAGACAGAGTTCATTAACGCCAGCGCGGCGGTGGAGAAGATCACCAGGGCGACCATCACCTCCAGCAGCGTCATCCCGCGCTGCGAGGCATTTCGTTTAGCCATCGTTCTCTACCGTAACCGGTGCCGCGCCCTGCGACACCACGCGGAAATGGTGTTGTTTATCGTCACTCTGTAATGTCAGGGTGAAACGGCTCATCTCGCCGTCCGGCAAAAAGACGATCTGCGGCTCGGCGTCAGGCGTGGCGGCCAGACGCTGCGGGGTGAGCGAGACGTGCATCCCTTCAGGGAAGTCGCCCCCGGTAGTGATACGGCGTTGCGCTAACAACACCCAGCGACGTTCACCCTTTTTTTCACTAAGCGTCATCAGCTGATATTTATCCGGCGTCACCACCAGGCCCACAATATTTCCGTCCATCACCGCCCGGTCGGAACCATATTCAACAACGGCTTTTAATTGCTGACCAAATATATCCGCGCCGTTGCGCGACGGTATTGTTGAGACCACCATCATGGCGCAGCTGGCGAATATCACCAGCGCGAGAATAATTTCCAGCAGCGTAAAGCCGCGTTGCCTGTTCATTATTTTTTATCGAGCGACCAGTTGGTAATATCGTCTGCGGTATTGGCTTCGCCGTCCGGACCGGCGGAGAATACGTCAACGGCGCCATGTTCGCCCGGGCTGACCAGAATATAATCACTGCCCCACGGATCCTGCGGCAGACGGCGAATATAGCCGTCAGCGCGGTAGCCGTTCGGGATTGGCGCGATTTCAGGTTTGGTGACCAGCGCCTGCAGGCCCTGTTCAGTGGTGGGATAACGGTGGTTATCCAGCTTATACATATCCAGCGAGCCTTCCAGCGCCACAATATCGCTGGTGGCTTTCTGGATATCCGCTTTCTCTTTATTTCCCATTAAATTCGGCACCACCATACTGGCCAGTACGCCGAGAATAACAATGACCACCATTAATTCGAGCAAAGTAAAGCCCGCCTGGCCCGCCAGTTTTTTTCGTTTCATCGCCATAATTAACCTACCATATTATTAAGTTGCAGAAGCGGTTGTAATATTGACATCACAATAAACAGAACAATGGTCGCCATAGAGACCACCAGCGCCGGTTCAAATACCGACAGCGTTAAAGTGATGCGATGCTGTAATGCTGATTCCTGGTTTTCGGCCGCGCGATCCATCAGGTTACCCAGCTCGCCGCTCTCTTCGCCGGAGGCAATCATGTACAGCATGGTGGGCGGGAATAATCTCGCCTGCTCCAGGGCGGCATATAACGAGGCTCCCTGGCGCACCGTGTCCGCCGCCTGTTCCAGCACCTGGCGGGCGTGCAGATTTTCAATCCCGTCCATGGCGATATACATCCCCTCAAGCAGCGGCACGCTGCTGGCCTGCAAAATACTGAGGGTGCGGATATAGCGCGCGCTGTTGATGGCGCAGACCAGTGTTTTGATTGGCGAGGCGTTAACCAGCCAGCGGTGCCAGACAAAGCGGTTCCGGGCGTTTTTAAGCCAGCTTTTAAAGCCGATAAATGCCGTGACCAGCCCGCCGCCGATATAGAGGCCATACGCCTGCAGGAAATCACTCACCGCGATCAGCGTGCGGGTGGTGATCGGCAGTTGCTGTTTCATATGGGTAAACTGCTCAATCACTTGCGGCACCACCGCCACCAGCAGGATGCAGATCACCGCCACCGCCACCACCGTCAGGGTGATGGGGTAAACCATCGCCTGGGTGAGCTTGCTTTTCATCTTCTGGCGCTGTTCGTTGTACTCCGCCAGTTTTTCCAGCACGTCCCCGAGATGGCCGGTTTTTTCCCCGGCCATCACCAGGGTGCAGTAGAGTTTGTCGAAGGTGCGCGGAAACTGGCTGAAGGCGTCGAACAGCGTATGGCCTTCCACCACTTTTTCGCGGATCTCCACCACCATCGAGGCCAGCTTTTTGTCTTCCGACTGCTTTGCAATCGCCTTCAGGGCACTCTCCAGCGGCAGCGCGGCGTTTACCAGAGTTGACAGCTGACGGGTGAACATCGACAGCACCGGGGTGGAGAGTTTGATCCCCTTCTGCGCGCTACCGGTTGTCGCAGGTTCGCGGGTCGGCGTAATGCTCACCGGCATCAGCTTTTGCTCACGCAACGTCTGGCGAACCTGCTTCGGCCCCTCGGCCTGCAGGATGCCGCGCTGGGTTTTCCCCGCCGCACTGGTGGCTGTCCACGCATACCACGCCATTATTCATCTCCCCCGCGCTCGGCGGTGACGCGCATGACCTCTTCCAGGGAGGTGACGCCGGAAATCACCTTCAGCAGACCGTTTTCACGCAGGCTGTAGGCCTGTTTGAAGAGTTCGGTCTCGATGGACATCTCATCTTTATCTTCGTGAATGGCCCGGCGCATCGCGCTGTCCACGACCAGGAATTCATGGATCCCGGCTCGCCCCTGATACCCGCTCTGGCGGCAGTGTTCGCAGCCCACTGCGCGATAAATCGCCTTCGGCGGGGTCGCCATAAAGCTGAACAGCGCTTTTTCATTGGCGTCCAGCGGACTGGTGGTCCGGCAGTGTACACACAGCCGACGCACCAGACGCTGGGCAATGACCCCCAGCAGGGATGAACCGATTAAAAATGACTCCAGGCCCATGTCGCGCAGGCGGGTGATGGCCCTGCCGCGCTGTTGGTGTGCAGCGTGGACATCACCAGGTGACCAGTGAGCGACGCCTGCACCGCAATCTGCGCGGTTTCGCCGTCACGGATTTCACCGATCATCACCACGTCCGGGTCCTGGCGCAGAATGGCGCGCAGCCCGCGGGCAAAGGTCATGTCGACGCGCGGGTTAACCTGGGTTTGCCCCACCCCTTCCAGCTCATACTCGATGGGATCTTCAACGGTGAGGATGTTGCGTTGATGGCCGTTCAGCGCCGACAGAATGGCGTACAGGGTGGTACTTTTCCCGGAACCGGTCGGGCCGGTGACCAGAATGATGCCATGCGGACGGCCAATTAATCCCTTCAGCTGCTGTAACTCTTCGTCGATTAGACCCAGCTTGTTAATGTCCGGCTTGAGATTGCTTTTATCGAGCAGACGCATCACCACCCGCTCGCCGTACTGCGAGGGGATGGTGGAAACACGCACGTCGATGGCTTTACGCCCGATACGCAGCGAAATACGCCCATCCTGCGGCAGCCGTTTTTCGGCGATATCGAGCTTCGACATCACCTTGATACGTGACACCAGCAGCGGCGCCAGCTTGCGTGCCGGTTGCAGCACCGGACGCAGCACGCCGTCGACGCGAAAGCGGATGCTCAGGGTACGCTCAAAGGTTTCGATATGAATATCCGAGGCACCGTCTTTCACCGCCTCGCCGAGAATGGCGTTGATCAGGCGGATCACCGGCGAGTTTTCGTCGTTATCCAGCAGATCCTCGTTATCCGGGATCTCCTCGGTCAGCGCCATCAGATCGATATCGGCATCCATGTCATCCACCAGCTGCTGCGAGACACCGCTATTCTGCTGCCAGATTTTGGCCAGCATCTCGTCAAACGCCTCTGGCGTCAGGACAACCGGCGTAAAAGAACGGGCCAGCACCCGGCGCATCTCCAGCAGAGCAAAGGCCGGGGCGTCATCGCGGACAAAGACCTGATCCTGATAAAAGAGGACGCCGTTATCCTTGGCAAAGCTGCTGGTGCATAAGGCATTGGTGAGTTCATCCATCTCCCGCCCCCTTACCCTTTAAACGGATTGCGCGGGGCCGCAGTGGCGGAAGTGCCCTTAGACGGATAGGCCGGTAGCACTGCTGTGTCATCGTTAGAGACAATGCCCAGCTTTTTCTCCTCCATGCGCTGCTGCTGGCGCGCGCGGATCTGGTCATATTTTTCCTTCGACGAGGCGCTGTAGCTATCGTCATCCCGCAGAACGGTGGTATGGATAAAGACCATCAGGTTACGTTTCGAGGTATCCTGGGAGGTGTAGCGGAACAGCTGTCCCACCAGCGGAAGATCCCCCAGCAGCGGCACTTTCGAGACATTCTGTTTGGTGACGTTCTCCATTAACCCGCCGAGCACTACCGTCTGCCCGCTGTGCACCATCACTTCCTTATTGATGGTACGGGTGTTGAAGGTTGGACCGAGGCTGGCATCTTCCGTCGCGCTGGCATCCACGCTGGAAACTTCCTGCTCAATCTTCAGGTGGATGATGTCACCGTCGTTGATCTGCGGAATAATTTTCAGCTTGGTACCGACCGTCTTACGCTCCACCGAGTTAAAAACATTATCGCCGCTGGTGGTCTGCGAGCCGGACAGGACCGGCACATCCTGACCCACGTTGAACGACGCCTCTTTGTTATCCAGGGTGACCACACTCGGGGTTGAGAGAATGTCGTTTTTACCGTCAGTAGAGAGGGCGGTCATCAGCGCGCCAAAATCACCGTTAAAGAAGCCGGTCGCCATACCGGTAAAGCTGGTCCCTTTCATGGTACCGTTCTTGATCTGGCTGATTGGCAGACCGGTGGCACCAAACTGCACGCCGCCATGTTTGCCGGTCCACTGCACGCCAAGGTCGAGGCCGTTGCCGTCCTGCACTTCGGCAATGATTGCTTCTACCAGCACCTGCGGACGGCGGATGTCGAGTTTGTCGATCACTTTTTCCAGCGAGTTCATCACGTTAGGCTGGGCGGTGATCACCAGTGAGTTGGTGGCCTCGTCGGCAGTGATATTCAGATCGCTGCTGGCGGAGGCCGTTTTGCTTTTTGACGCTGGCGCTTTGTCTTTCAGCTGTTCGCCAATGCCGGTGAGCACCGGCACGACTTTGCTGGCATTGGCATATTTCAGATAGAAAACGCGGGTATTGCCCTCGTTGTTCTGCTCCTGATCGAGCTCACTTACCAGCGACCGGGTGCGTGCGCGGGCCTCTTCCGAGCCGCTGATCACCAGGCTGTTGGTCTCGTCATCGGCAACGACTTTCGTCGCCAGCTGCGGCGCGTTCTGCCCTTTTTGCTCTTCGTTGTTGAGATTGTTCAACATATCGGAGAGCGCTTTGGCTGAGGCATAGCGTAGCGGTACGATTTCGCGACGCTGCATGCCGGAGCGATCGACCCGCTGGACCAGATCCACCAGCCGGTTCACCACCGAGGCTTTACCGGTCAGCAGCAGCACGTTAGAGGGTTCAAAGTGGACCACGTTACCAATGCCGGAGGCATCGTTCAGCTGGCGCAGCAGCGGCGCCAGCTCACGCACCGGCACATTTTCCATCCGCACCACGCGAGTGATAATCTCATCGCCTTTGCCGGGATGCTGACTGTCCGCCAGCGGCACGCCCGCGGTACGCGCCACCGTGGAACGCACCACTTTCACCATGCCGTTATCCATCGGGATCACCGACAGACCGTACAGATCCAGCACGCTGAGGAAGAACTGATAGTATTCCTCTTCCGTCAGCACGTTATAGGTCTTAACCGATACGTTGCCCTGCACGGAGGGATCGACCAGAATGGTTTTATTAAGGTTGCGCCCTACCGTATCGATAAATTCACGAATATCGGTGTTCTTAAAACTGGCGCTGAAGTTCGCCGCCATCACCGAACTGGAAATAAAAGAGGCGGCAGTCAGCGCGAGACATGCCCAGGGAAATTTCTTCATCTCATTACACTTGTTAATTGGTTAATACATTAACCCGAATATTTTCAAGGTGAGCGTGGCGTCTGACTACGACTTCCGCTTCTCTCATTTTCGACCAGCTGGCAATAATACTTTTTGCCTGCTCCGCTCGCGTCATATCGACGGAATTCACTTTCACTACCACATCCCCCTTTTCCAGCCCGCTCGCGCTAAAAAAGGAAGAGGCATTTTTGGGCTTGATTTGATAGCCTTCGAGCTGCCCTTTTTCGATATAGGGTTTCAGCACCAGATAATCGTCAAGATGGACATTATCCGCCCCGGCATCGCCTTTAGGCTTCAGTGCGGGCGAAGAATTGATGTCGCCTTTGAAATAGTCAGGGCGTTTTAACGCCAGCACCTGCCGCTCGCCCTCGTAACTCACCACCACGTTATCGGGATTAATTTCATCGATGTAGGCATCGTTGTAACCGGGCAGCGGGTCGCCTTCACGCAGACTCTTCTGCCCGACAGGCGTTTTGATAACGGCGAAGGAGAGCCACGCTTCGTCGCTGTTGATGATGCCGTCCACCTCGGCAGAAATGCTCTTTTTTGCCGCCTGCTGTGCCACGGGTTGGTTAACCGCTGGCTGGAAAAGGGCAAAGTCCTGCTCTGACTGTCGCATGCGGGAAAGCGCGGGTGCCTTATTCGGGTCGGAATTGGCCGCCTTTTTATACGCTTTAAATACGACATATCCCTGCTGGCCGCTAAATATCAGCAGAACAAACATTACGCATGGCGCAATAAACCGGGAATAGAGCTGCATTTTCATTTTTAATAGTGACCTTTTAGTCAATGCAGAAGTTAGCAGCCTGGCGCTGCACCTGAAAACTATGAAATAGTAATAATGATGTGCCTCCCGCTCCATCGGGTTTGCCGCTAACTTTAATACAGAAAAATATTGACCAGATAATTAACCGATGTTAGTCAGTCGACGCAGGTTATTTTTCTCCTCACGCAAAATTGACCCTTTACCGCGCTTCCCTTACTTTCCCGGGTGACATTTGGTCAATGAAATAGATCGGTGAAGCGTTATGTTCCTCAGCCATTTTAAATTTACCCGCCCCCCCTTCAGGAGCGCAGCCCGCCCCTGCGGCAGTTTCTTTGCGGCCTATCATCAGGATGTCTTTGGCATGCTGGCAGAGAAATCAACCGTGCCCGGGATTGTGGCGCTGTTTGGCGATGACGAGGCACTGCTCAACACCTTCACCGGACACCTACTGGCGAACGCCTCCGCCGGGGTTGCCGTTAACGCTTTTCCAAAGCTGAGCGCGAAGGGGCTGCTGTATAAACTCAGCGCCCAGACCAAAGAGGCCAGTAACAAAATTCAGGCTGTTGACGCGGTACTGCGCCAGTGGCACGAAAAATACCCAGCCAGCAAAACGAGTGGCATGGTCGTGACCCTCTCTGCCGTTCAGGCGATGCGCGATAACGGCTGGGAGGCGCTGGGCATGCTGCTCTCCCGGGCGCAGGAGTGCGATCTGTCGTTGACGCTGGTCCTGACCGGTACCCCTGATCAGGATGCGCGTCTGATGAAGCACTCTGGGCTGGCGTCCCGGGTGCATACCCGCCATACCTTGCGCCCGCTCACCTGTCGCGAAGTGATGCGCTATGTTGAGGCGCAATCGCAGGAGCATGGGGCGGAAACGTCCCCCTTTACCCCTGCCCGCATACGCCGGATGCACGCCCTGACCAGAGGATCGGTGAGCCAGCTGAACGCGCTGGCGCACCTGTCGCTACTGGCGGCCTGGACCGAACGGGCGCCCGGCGTGGGGCCACGCCATTTACGTCTGGCGGCGGGTGAAGTGCTGCCGCGCAACACCCATCGCAAAACCCTGGCGACGGTCGGCCTGTTCGCCAGCGTGCTGTTTGCCGCCTGCGGATGGTATTTCTCGGGTGCCATCACAGCGAAACTCCCCGTGCCGCTGCCTGTTCCGGCAAGCTGGAAACAGACAGTCCGCACACCGCAGGCGCCGGTTCTGCCGACCCTTGATAAAGAGGTGGTGAATGCACCGGACGCCATGCATCAGCTCTACACCATGTGGGGGTACGATCCCTCAACGGACGAGGCGCTTTGCCAGAATGCCGCCCGGGTGAATCTCATCTGTAAACAGGGCAACGCCTCGCTGCAGGCGCTGGAAAAAGAGGGCTATCCGTGGGTGAGTGAACTGAAAACCGGCGATCACCTGAACTATGCGGTGGTAGCCCGCGTTGGGGCAAACTCGCTGGATCTGCTGCTGAATAATCGCACCTGGCAGGTGAAGCGCAGCTGGTTTAACGCCCACGCCACCGGGAATTACACGTTATTGCACCGTCTGACCCCGGCAGGACAAGATATGGTCGGCGCCGCCAGCAGCCGCCAGGATCTGGCCTGGATTGATACACAACTCAGCCAGGCGCTGCATGAACCCGAAACCCATGCTCACACCTGGACGCAGACGCTGGTGCAGCGCACCCGCGAATTTCAGGCCCAGGCAAGGCTGAACGTTGACGGTATGCCGGGGGAAGAGACGCTGATGCAGCTAATGCGGGCTAATAACACTATTCCGACGGTTCTCTCCCCGGTCGCTGACACCGCACCACATGTTCTGGCGCAAGGAAAAACGCACTAATGTCTACTATATGCCTCGCTGCCCAGCGCAGCTTTAATACCGGCGAGGCGGTCTGGTTCTCTTACCGCCTTCCCGCGTTGCATAGGATCGCCTTCCGAACCCTGGCCTGCTTATGCTGCGTGGGGGCCATTTTGATTGCCGGGCTGTACGCCCATCTCTACTGGAATCTTCGACATCCGGCGCCGATCCCCAAACCGGTGAGCGTGGCGCAACCGGATACGCAGCTTTCGGATATGCATTATGTTTATGTCTCAAAACCGTTCCCGGAACCGAAACCAAAAGCTGCGGAGTATGCCGCACCACCGCTACCGTCAGACGATCCGTTGATGATGGATAAGTCATTAGACTGGCAGCAGGCTCCGGACAATGACATTTCCAGTGAACCGTTGCCCGATACGCATACCGCCCGGCAAGAAACAGATGCCGATTCACTAAAAGAGCGGTTTATGCAGGCGCTGAAAGAGCAGCAGCAAGAATATTTGCAGGGAAAGATACCGGATGCGCCGGTTGATGAGACGCAATATGATTCTGAGACGACGAATCGGGTGATAAATCAGACGGCAGCGTTAAAAACAGAAAAAATAGATGCATCGATGCGAAAAAAATCTCCACAGGCGTTAACCCATGGAGATATTCGTAATGGTTATCAGTAGCGTTCAGGCAGGCTGGTGATATTTATTAATTTGCCTTTTTCAACCACAATGTAATGACCTTTTTTCAGGTCTGAGAGAATTTTAATAATGGTGCTGCGCGCCAGACTGGTGTATTCCTGAATATAGTCATATACGTTAATATCACGATTCTGATGAACAATCAGGTCATTAATTTCGAGGAGGAATTCCCGGACTATAGAATAAGCACTGCGGGCCACCAGAATATCATCGCGCTTGCTCAGTATGTCGATATACCAGATTAAGTACTGGCTGAATTCTGGCCAAAGGTTTTTCTCGCTAATAAGACGTTCGAATTCATCACGTCTGATGGTGCGAATGATGGTGGTATCGCGTACCAGACCGTACATGCGGGAGGCGGTGTTATAGATGGCTGAGATGCCTAAAAATCCGGCCTGACGCATGGTAAACATACTTAATTCGTCAGAGTTACGACGAATTTCGATTTCACCGCTGACCATCACATGAACATATTGTGAATCGGCG
This sequence comes from Leclercia sp. M50, assembly GCF_037150775.1. Taxonomy (NCBI): domain Bacteria; kingdom Pseudomonadati; phylum Pseudomonadota; class Gammaproteobacteria; order Enterobacterales; family Enterobacteriaceae; genus Leclercia; species Leclercia sp. M50. Next base: position 32,790 of record NZ_JBBCPK010000005.1, on the reverse strand, counting down.
GTAATAATTTTCTGCCATTTTTTTAATGTTTTTTCAGGATAATCCGCCGTAGCGGCAACAAGGGCGTCAATCGCCTTTTTCGGTCGATTATTTTTACAGTATACGTTTAACATTATTATGCCTGTTTAATTTTTTTATGGATAAAGCAGCCCACTGCGTCAGAAACGTCGCAACAGATAATTCAAAATAATTTTGCTGAGAATGACTATCAAATAATATTTGCTCTACCTAATAGTTAGCAAGCTATATGTACATATTATATTCGGGTAATTTTAAGTCAATTAACTAAAAATGAATCACAAATGAACCTAAGATTAATCTTAACGTCGATACAGAGAAAACTACCTCAATAGTGATAGTCGAGGCTTACCCCTGGCCATATTTTTCAAGTAACGCTTCGGCGATAGCAATTGTTTCTCTATCAGAAACACCATTCCATAATTGCGGTCTGAAATGCATCTGAAAAGCCATAATAATGCGCTTTTGCTGTGAGGGCGAAATATTATCCGGAACATCATATCCGTAGCGAGATAATAAACTGAGGAGTGTGGCACTGTCTGCGGGTTGATAAGGCGGTTGCCCGTTCAGATAAAACGCCACCCGGGCCGGATCCGGCCAGGCGCCTATCCCCTGCTGCGCCAGCGCCTGCCAGGGGAACAACGGACCGGGATCGTCCTTGCGCTGCGGGGCGATGTCCGCGTGGGCGACCACGTTCTGGGGTTTGATGTCGTAACGCTGGATAATATCTTTCGCCAGTGGGATCAGGGCAGCGATCTGCGCCGGTTCGAAGGGAACAAAGCGTTTCTGGCCGTTAATTTTTTGCCAGCCGCGGTTTTCAAGCTCAATGCCAATAGAGGTGTCATTAATACGCGTGGCGCCACGCCAGAAGCTGACGCCGGCATGCCAGGCCAGATCCCGCTCCGGCACCAGCTGCCAGATCCGCGGTTTTCCTTTATGCAGGGGCGGGATCGCCGGGATCAAATAGTGAGAGCTGACGTTTTTATCGGTCAGGGTAGCCAGCGAGCTGTCAAAATCGTCGGCGGTGTAATGGATAACCAGCACCTTAACGCGCGGATAGGCCGCCTGCGCCTGACGCCGGGAGTCCAGCTCATAGGCCCCTTTCTCGACAATCCCTTTTTCTGCCGCACAGCCTGCCAGCAGCAGCGCCAGCAGGAGGGGCGCAAAAGCCTGCTTCATCGGCGCGTTTTCACCGCCGTACCGCTGACGCTAACCATCAGCATGCTGGCATCTTTGCCGACGGTTTCGTAGTCGATATCGATCCCCACTACCGCGTCAGCCCCCATCGCCTTCGCCTGCTCGCCCATCTCCCTGAAGGCAATTTCACGGGCTTTACGCAGCTCTTTCTCATAGGCGCCGGAGCGGCCACCCACGATATCGCGGATGCCGGCAAAAAAGTCGCGGAAGACGTTGGCGCCGAGTATGGCTTCCCCGGTCACCACGCCGCAGTATTCGCTGATGGGTTGTCCTTCCAGAGTGGGGGTGGTTGAAAATTGCATCCTGATCTCCTTTGCGCGGTTAAGGGCCTAAGCGGTTAAGAACAAAATCATTATCTGCTCGTTACGCTATGATTTAAAGGTTAGTTAATTATTGCAGCCTAATAAGGAAATCATCATGCGCTATTCTGCTTTGACGCTTTTAGTGCCTTGCGCGCTGCTGCTCAGCGCCTGCACAACGCCAGTCACCCCGGCCTTTAAGGACATCGGTACCCGCAGCGGCAGTTGCATCACCGGCGGGCCGGATGCCGTGGCTCAACAGTTCTATGACTACCGCATTACGCACCGCAGCAATGACCTCACCGCCCTGCGCCCCTACCTGAGCGACGGCCTGGCCCAGCTGCTGAGTGATGCCAGCCGCGATCCGCAGCACCGTAACCTGCTGAAAGACGATCCTTTCTCCAGCCGCACCACCGCGCCTGAAAAAGCAGAAGTCTCCAGCGCATCGACCATCCCGAATACCGATGCGCGAAATATTCCGCTGCGCGTCAAGCTGACGCAGGGTAGCCAGACCTGGCAGGATGAAGTGTTGATGATCCGGGAAGGTCAGTGCTGGGCTATCGACGACGTTCGCTACCTGGGCGGCACTGTCCACGCCCCGGCTGGCACCCTGCGCCAGTCGATTGAAAACCGCTAAACGCGCGCGTTTCAGACCGTTAACCAGGGGAAAACCCCGTAAAATGTCTGGCATTTCGCGAGGAATGCCGACATTTATTCTCGTCGACCTGCCCTTCCGCTATTTTGTGCTATGTTTAGGTATGGATACGGTTTATATTTAACTTTTAACGCAGTTATATTGCATAACTATTCTGTCAACGGTACTATTTGCGGCCTCAATTGCTATAGATTGCCTGGATGAGTAAAGACTGCCCCGATGAGTATTCAACTAAACGGCATTAACTGCTTTTACGGCGCACACCAGGCGCTGTTCGACATCAACCTGAATTGCCCTGAGGGCGAAACGCTGGTTCTGCTTGGTCCCAGCGGCGCGGGTAAAAGCTCGCTGCTTCGCGTCCTTAATCTGCTTGAAATGCCCCGCTCCGGTACGCTGGATATTGCGGGCAACCACTTCAATTTTGCGAAAGCCCCTTCTGAGAAAGCGATCCGCGATCTGCGCCAGAATGTCGGCATGGTCTTTCAGCAATATAATCTCTGGCCGCACCTCACCGTGCAGCAGAACCTGATTGAAGCGCCGTGCCGCGTGCTGGGCCTGTCAAAAGAGCAGGCGCTGGCACGTGCCGAGAAGCTGCTGGAACGTCTGCGCCTGAAGCCCTACAGCGACCGTTATCCGCTGCACCTTTCCGGGGGCCAGCAGCAGCGTGTGGCCATTGCCCGCGCCCTGATGATGGAGCCGCAGGTTCTCCTGTTTGATGAACCCACCGCCGCGCTCGACCCGGAAATCACTGCCCAGATCGTCAGTATCATTCGCGAGCTGGCGGAGACCAACATTACCCAGGTGATCGTGACCCACGAGGTGGAAGTGGCGCGTAAAACCGCCAGCCGTGTGGTCTATATGGAAAACGGTCATATTGTGGAGCAAGGGGATGCGCGCTGCTTTGCCGAGCCGCAGACCGATGCATTCAGAAATTATCTGTCTCACTAATCGAACCGAGAGAACGACAATGAAAAAAATAGTGATTGCCGCGCTGCTTGCCAGCGTTAGCCTCTCTGCCACCGCAGCTCAGACCATTCGTTTTGCCACGGAAGCCTCCTACCCTCCGTTTGAGTCTATGGATGCGAATAACAAGATTGTGGGCTTTGACGTAGATCTGGCCAACGCCCTGTGTAAAGAGATCGACGCCACCTGTACCTTCTCCAACCAGTCTTTCGACAGCCTGATCCCAAGCCTGAAATTCCGTCGTATCGACGCGGTGATGGCCGGTATGGACATCACCCCGGAACGTGAGAAGCAGGTTCTGTTCAGTACGCCATACTATGAGAACTCCGCCCTGTTCATCGGTCAAAAGGGTAAATATGCCTCTATCGACGCGCTGAAAGGCAAGAAAGTGGGCGTGCAGAACGGCACCACCCACCAGAAATTCATCATGGATAAGCACCCGGAAATCACCACCGTGCCTTACGACAGCTACCAGAACGCCCGTCTGGATCTGCAGAATGGCCGTATCGACGCCGTCTTTGGTGATAACGCGGTGGTGACCGAATGGCTGAAAGCGAACGACAAGCTGGCCGCGGTGGGCGATAAAGTGACGGATAAAGACTACTTCGGCACCGGTCTTGGCATTGCTGTTCGTCAGGGCAACACCGAGCTGCAGCAGAAATTCAACACTGCGCTGGAAAAAGTGAAGAAAGATGGCACCTACGATTCCATCTACAACAAATGGTTCCAGAAGTAAGATCTGATGAACGAAATTTTTCCATTAGCAAGCGCCGCCGGGATGACCGTCGGCCTTGCCGTTTGTGCGCTGATCATCGGCCTGGTGCTGGCGATGATCTTTGCCGTGTGGGAGTCGGCTAAGTGGCGACCTGTCGCCTGGGCCGGCTCAGCACTGGTGACCCTGCTGCGCGGCCTGCCGGAAATTCTGGTGGTGCTGTTTATTTACTTTGGCTCCTCGCAGCTGCTGCTGATGTTGTCGGACGGCTTTACGCTCAATCTGGGCGTGGTGCAGATCCCGATTCAGATGCAGATTGAAAACTTTGACGTCAGCCCGTTCCTGTGCGGCGTGATTGCCCTCTCCCTGCTCTACTCCGCCTATGCCTCGCAAACCCTGCGCGGCGCGCTGAAAGCGGTGCCGGTGGGACAGTGGGAGTCTGGTCAGGCGCTGGGGCTATCGAAAACCGCCATTTTCTTCCGTCTGGTGATGCCGCAGATGTGGCGTCATGCCCTGCCGGGGCTCGGCAACCAGTGGCTGGTGCTGTTGAAAGATACCGCGCTGGTGAGCTTAATCAGCGTTAACGACCTGATGCTGCAAACCAAAAGCATTGCCACCCGTACTCAGGAGCCTTTTACCTGGTACATCGTGGCGGCGGCCATCTACCTGGTGATCACGTTGCTCAGTCAGTACATTCTCAAGCGTATTGATCTGCGTGCGACGCGTTTTGAACGGAGACCAGGCTGATGCTTGAGTATTTACCCGAACTGATGAAAGGGCTGCATACCAGCCTGACGCTGACGGTGGCCTCGATTATCGTGGCGCTGATCCTGGCGCTGATTTTTACCATCATCCTGACGCTCAAAACGCCGGTGCTGGTGTGGATTGTGCGTGGCTATATCACCCTGTTTACCGGCACGCCGCTGCTGGTGCAGATCTTCCTGATTTATTACGGCCCGGGCCAGTTCCCAACGCTGCAGGAATATCCGGTGCTGTGGCATCTGCTCTCGGAGCCGTGGCTCTGCGCCCTGCTCGCCCTCTCGCTGAACAGTGCCGCCTATACCACGCAGCTCTTCTACGGTGCGATCCGCGCCATTCCGGACGGCCAGTGGCAGACCTGCGGCGCGCTGGGGATGAGCAAGAAAGATACGCTGGCGATCCTGCTGCCCTACGCCTTTAAACGCGCCCTCTCGTCATATTCCAACGAAGTGGTGCTGGTGTTCAAGAGTACGTCGCTCGCCTACACCATCACCCTGATGGAGGTGATGGGCCACGGACAGCTGCTGTACGGTCGGACCTACGATGTGATGGTGTTTGGCGCCGCAGGTATTATCTACCTCATCGTCAACGGCCTGCTGACGCTGCTGATGCGTCTGGTTGAACGCAGAGCCCTCGCCTTCGAACGCCGCAATTAAAACTGCATATGTTTGATTTAAGAAAGACGGGAAACCCTTAAACCTTCCCGTCTTTTTTATTTTCCAATTAATATTTAATCATTTTTATTGCATATAAATTCATTAAGTGGCAATGTAACTCCCAGCCGCAGACACGGCACATAATGACAAGATTGACAGACGGGAGCTTCATCATGAAAAAGTTAGTTCTGGCCGCTTTACTCGCTACCTTCGCCGCAGGCGCCTCTGCTGCCGATAAAATCAACTTCGGTGTTTCTGCGACCTATCCACCGTTCGAATCACTGGATGCCAGCAACCAGATTGTCGGGTTTGATATCGACCTGGCGAAAGCGCTGTGCAAGCAGATGCAGGCCGAGTGCACCTTTACTAACCACGCTTTTGACAGCCTGATCCCGTCCCTGAAATTTAAAAAATATGACGCGGTGATCTCCGGCATGGATATCACGCCGGAGCGTAGCAAGCAGGTCGCCTTCACCGAGCCGTACTACGCAAACTCCGCGGTGGTGATTGCCAAAAAAGGCCAGTACACCTCCTTTGAGCAGCTGAAAGGCAAGCGCATCGGCATGGAAAACGGCACCACGCACCAGAAATACCTCCAGGATAAGCACCCGGAAGTGAAAACCGTCGCCTATGACAGCTACCAGAATGCGATTATCGACCTGAAAAATGGCCGTATTGATGGCGTGTTTGGCGATACCGCGGTGGTGAACGAGTGGCTGAAGACCAACCCGCAGCTGGGTACCGCCACCGATAAAGTGACCGATCCGCAGTACTTCGGCACCGGCCTGGGTATCGCAGTTCGTCCGGATAACAAAGCCCTGGTAGAGAAACTGAACGGCGCCCTGAAAGCGATTAAAGCTGACGGCACGTATCAGAAAATCAGCGACCAGTGGTTCCCGCAGTAAGCCTGTTTTGCCGGGTGGCGCTAATGCTTACCCGGCCTGCGAATGGTGCTGTCTGATGCCCGGTGGCGGCTTCGCCTTACCGGGCCTACGATGGTGCGGTTTGTGGTTTTGTAGGCCGGGTCAGGCGAAGCCGCCACCCGGCGTTTTTATAACGGCACATAGAAGCGAAAACGCGCCCCTTTCGCCGCCTCCATCAGCCTGATCCCCCCGCCGTGCAGTTCCAGCATCCTTTTGACGATCAACAGCCCCAGCCCGCCGCGATTGTCCCGCGACGCCTGCTGGCTCAGCGCTGAAGGCCGCATAAAGAGATCGTCGCGCAGGTGTTCATCCACCCCCGGCCCGCTGTCGTTCACTTCCACCTGCAATTGCTCGCCCTCCAGCCACACCTTCAGCCCGATCTCGCCGCCCGGCGGCGTATGGCGGATGGCGTTATCCAGCAGATTGGTGACCACCCGCTCGATCATCGACAGATCGGCGTTGATCATCGGCAGCTGGCGCGGTACGTCGATATGCAGCCGCAGCTTGCGCGTCTCTACCGCCAGGTCAAACTTTTGCGCCACGTCGGAGATGAGCTCCCCGATAGCAAAGCGCTCCCGCTGGGGCTTGATGCTGCCGTGCTCAAGGCGCGCCAGCTCAAACAGCTGCTGCGACAGATGGCGCACTTTATGCCCCTGACGCAGGGCAATGGCGAGATAGTGCTGCGTCTCCTCTGCGGATAGCGTACCCGATTTCAGCGACAAAGTTTCCAGATAGCCCAGCAGCGCGGTCAGCGGGGTACGCAGATCGTGGGAGATATTGGCGATAAACTCCCGGCGCTGCCGGTCGCTGTCGGCCAGCTGATCCCACTGGCTGGCAATCTGCTGCGCCAGTTCGATAAAGGTGTTGCGCAGCAGGGCCACTTCATCAGAGGGCGCGGTCTGTATGGGCTGGGTGGCAAGCTGTTTGATGACGTGCATACTCTCGCGATCCAGGCCGCTCACCTCGTCGGTTAACTTCTTCACCGGCCGGGTCACCCAGTACCAGACCAGGCCGCCCGCCAGCGCGCCGAAAAGGGCCACCAGCAGCAGCGACCAGAGCACCGTGCTCCAGAGCGTTTTCTGCCATGCCTGTTCCGCCAGCGCGTTCAGCTCTTCACCCTGCAAAATGATGTAGAGATAGCCGCGCAGCACGCCGTCCTGATGCAGCGGCACGGCGCTGAAGACCTTCTCTCCCGTCAGGCTGCGCGGGTCGTCGCCGTAGACCGGCATCATCCCGCCGCTCAGGAACTGCTGTACCGGCGCAACGTCGAGGCGCTGGCGTTTGATATGCCCCGGCGGCGCAGCATCGGCAAGGATCTGCCCGTCCGGGGAGAGGATGTAGAGTTCCACGCTGGGGTTGTAGGTCATCAGCCTGTCGAACAGCGGCTTGAGGCGGGAGCGATCCACCTGCCCGTGCGCATCCAGCAGGGTTTCGCGCTGGGCGATGTGCTGCGCCAGCCCGCCGGAGAGACGCTGCACCATGGCGTTGCCATACTGCATACTGGTCCAGAGCTGCACCGCGCAGGCCACCGCCGCACAGCCCGTCAGCAGGAGGATGAAGATCAGGGTGAGACGGCGGATCATAGCGGGCGTTCCGCAAACAGATAGCCTTTACCCCAGACGGTGCGGATGATCTCCGGCTCGGCGGCATCTTTCTCAATTTTTACCCGCAGACGATTGATATGGGTGTTGACGGTGTGCTCGTACCCTTCGTGCTGGTATCCCCACACCTGTTCGAGCAGGGCGAGCCGGGAGAAGACCTCGCCGGGATGGCGGGCAAAAAAGTAAAGTAAGTCGAACTCGCGCGGCGTCAGGTCAACCACCTCGCCGCGCAGCAGCACGCTGCGGGCCAGCGGGTCGATGGTCAGGCCGTGGGCATTAATCAGCCCGGACGTTTGCTGCCCCATCGCCTGCTGACGGCGGAACAGCGCCCGGATGCGCGCCACCAGCTCCTGCACCGAGAAGGGTTTAGCCAGATAGTCATCGGCCCCGGTTTCCAGGCCCAGAATACGCTCGGTTTCGCTGCTGCGGGCGCTGATGATAATCACCGGCAGGTAGTGGTCCCGGGCGCGGATCGTTCTACAGAGGGTCAGCCCGTCAACGTTGGGCAGCATCAGATCGAGGATCACCGCGTCCCAGTGAGGTTGCCCGAGCAGCTGCTGCGCCCTGCCCCCGTCCGCTTCATGGGTAATCACGTAACCTTCGTCTTCTAAATTGAGGCGCAGTAACGCGGCGATATCGCCGTCGTCCTCCACCAGCAGGATGTGCTTCATCGGTCAGCCTTATTGAATCTTAACTGCTAAAGCTTACCTGATTTCCGGGGAGGGAAACGTTCACATTTTGTTTAAGATTGTCGTCGGGTGGCGGCTACGCCTTACCCGGCCTGGGAAACCGTAAGCCCGTGCAAGCGTAGCGCCGCCGGGCAAGGTCTCAGGATTTAACTAATAGCGTCAGCACTTCATAGTGTGCAGTGTGCGGGAACATATCGAACAGCTGCACCCGCGCAATCCGGTAACCGGGCAGGTCGCGCATGTCTTTCGCCATCGTCTGCGCATTGCAGCTGGAGTAGATAATAAACTCTGGCGCCATCTGGCTCAGGTAGTCGCACAGCGCCTTACCGATCCCGCGACGCGGCGGGTTTACCAGCACCAGCTCCGGCACGTTGCCCTGGCCGGTGGCGAACTGCGTCGAATCGAGCGCCTGGAAGTGCAGATTCGTCAGCCCCAGTTCCGCGGCGGACTGGGTGGCACAGGCGATCGCCTCGGCGGAGATCTCAATCCCGGTCAGCTGCATCTGCGGGGTGGCGCAGTGCAGGCCAAAGCCACCGACGCCGCAGAAGAGATCCCACATATGGTTAACCGGTAGCCCGCGCACCCAGTCGCGTGCGGTGGCGTACAGCTCGCTTGCCACGGTCGGGTTGGTCTGGAAGAAGCTCTTAGGGCGGATCCACAGCGGCACGTCGTTAAAACGCTCTGCCAGCGCCTGGGCGTCGGTGAGGAAGATCTCCTCTTCCCCTTCCATGATCGCCATATGCACCGGCTGAATATTGGCGGTAATCACCTTCAGCTGCGGCAGCTGTTCCTGTAGCCACGGCAGCGCCGCGCGCAGCTGGGGCAGCTTGGCCTCAGAGCGCAGCACAAAGCGCAGCATCATCCCGCCATCAAGCTGGCTTTCGGTGAGCAGAATGTACTTTAACTCGCCGCGCTTGCGTTCCACGTTGTAGGGCGTCAGGCCCGCGCGGGCAATAAAGGGTTTCAGGGCGGCAAAGACCGGCGCGAACGAGGCCGGATAGAGCGGGCAGTCGGTCAGATCGACAGGGGTGCCGTCGCGGTGCAGCATGCCGAGCAGCGGTTTTTCGACGCTGCCGCTGACCACCATTTTGGCTTTATTGCGAAACGCCTGTTCCGGCCCGCTGACCGGCGCGCACCACTCCGCCACCGGCAGGCCAGAGAGCAGCGTCTGCAAATCGGTCATTTTGGCGGAAAGTTGTGAAGAGACCGGCTGCGCTATCCACTGACAGGAGCGACAGCGACCGGCATCATAGAGTGCGCACTGCATAACGAAACCTTAATACGTCTGGGGGCAGCGATTATACACGTTATTGCAGACGGAAAAACCGTCGGCTGGCCGCAGGCACAAACAGCAGGCCGAGCACCAGGATGTCGGGCAGTTTTTGCATCACCAGAGTGTGGAAAATCTCGCGCTTTGACTCGCCAGGGATGCTGAACAGCTCGGGATAGCCGTAGCCCAGCGAGGCGGACCACAGATAGCCGGTGGCGGTGATCTGAGTCAGCAGGTAGATAATCCGCGCCCAGTTACGCCCTTTCACCAGCGAAAAGGCGCAGTAAATTTCGATAAAGACCAGCATCAGGCTGGCGAAAAAGACCAGCGTCAGGCTCCAGGTCTGTACGCTGCGGTGAACAAATTCGCTCAGCCCGCGCATCCCCAGCGTATTGAAAATCATAAACACATCGAGGCAGCGGATCATGATAATGGCGAGCGCCGCCACCTGCACCAGAGCAGGGACGTTCAGACGGGCATGCGAACGGCTTGTTTTCGTGAAAAATCCCAACGTGATGTCTTCCATGAAACGATGCCGCGATAACGCGGCATCTTAATTTCGCTTCTTTGCAGATTTTAGGAGCTTCAGCCGCGTCTTGCACGTTGGATATCGCGCTGACGCTGTTTTTCAGACCGCGCCATCAGATACCAGGCAATCAGCCCGATGATGCCAACCACGCCGAGAATCAGCGTCGCCAGGGCGTTGATCTCCGGGTTGACCCCCATGCGCACGCTGGAGAAGACCAGCATCGGCAGCGTGGTGGCCCCCGGCCCGGAGACAAAGCTGGCGATCACCAGGTCGTCCAGCGACAGGGTAAAGGCCAGCAGCCAGCCGGAGATCACCGCCGGCATGATCATCGGCAGGGTGATGATGAAGAAAACCTTCAGCGGCGTCGCCCCGAGATCCATCGCCGCCTCTTCAATGGAGTGGTCCAGCTCGCGCAGGCGCGAGGAGATGACCACCGCCACATAGGCGGTACAGAAGGTGACGTGGGCCAGCCAGATGGTGAGCATGCCGCGATCCGATGGCCAGCCGATGGCATGCCCCATGGCGACAAACAGCAGCAGCAGCGACAGGCCGGTGATAACATCGGGCATCACCAGCGGGGCAGTGATCATAAAGGCGAAGCCGTTGGCCCCGCGAAAACGACCAAAGCGCACCATCACCACCGCGGCAATCGTGCCCAGAATGGCCGCCATCGTCGCCGCGCAGGCGGCAATGGTCAGGCTTAGGCCCACGGCGCTCATCATCGCCTCGTCGCGGAACAGCTCGCCGTACCAGCGCGTTGACCAGCCCGCCCACACCGTCACCAGCTTGGAGCTATTGAAGGAATAGATCACCAGCATCAGCATCGGCGCGTACAGGAAGGTAAAGCCGAGGACCAGGATCAGGATCCGCCACGGAGAGCGCACTACCGGTAAATTGTTCATCCGTGATCTCCCATCTGTTTCTGCTGGTACTTGTGGAACCACATGATCGGCACGATCAACAGCAGCAACATCACGATCGCCACCGCCGAGGCCACCGGCCAGTCGCGGTTATTAAAGAACTCCTGCCAGAGCACGCGGCCAATCATGATGCTGTCCGGGCCGCCGAGCAGTTCCGGGATCACAAACTCTCCCACCGCCGGGATAAACACCAGCATCGACCCGGCGATAATCCCACCTTTGGTCAGCGGCACTATCACGCTGAAGAAGGTTTTCATCGGACGGGCACCGAGATCCAGCGCCGCCTCCACCAGCGAGTAGTCGATGCGCGTCAGGGCGGTGTAGATAGGCAGCACCATAAACGGCAGATAGGCGTAGACAATGCCGATATAGACCGCCAGATTGGTGTGCAGAATGGTCAGCGGCTGGTCGATAACCCCGAGCCAGAGCAGAACGTTATTCAGCACGCCGTTGTTTTTCAGGATCCCCATCCAGGCATAAACGCGGATCAGAAACGAGGTCCACGAGGGTAAAATCACCAGCAGCAGAAGAATATTACGCGTTGAGGGCTTGCTGTGCGCCACCGCCCATGCCAGCGGATAGGCCAGCAGCAGACAGCAGATCGTCGAGATAGCCGCGACCTGCAACGACTGCAGATAGGCCTCAAAATAGAGTGGATCCTCGGTCAGCTGCAGGAAGTTGCCCAGGTTAAGCATGATCGACAGCTGACTGTCCCCCCACTCCAGCAGATCGCTGTAGGGTGGTATCGCCCGCGCCATCTCCGCCAGGCTGATTTTGAACACAATCAGGAACGGCAGCAGAAACAGCAGGATCAGCCACAGATAGGGCAGCGCAATCACCAGCTTACGCCCGTGGGCCATCTGCATACGGGTCAGCCAGCTGGTATCAATGCCCGCCGCTACGCGGGTCGCAGGTTCAGGTTTGTTCATCGCCCTTCCTTATACCGTCAGCACAACACAGCTATCGGCTTCCCAGCACAGACGCACTTCGTCACCCCAGGTTGGCAACCCCTTGCGGTAGCGGAAGGTGTTCTGCAATTGCGCACTGATCATCTGCCCGCTCTTCAGGCGGACATGGTAGATGGAGAGATCGCCGAGGTAGGCGATATGCACCACTTCCCCCACGGCAAAGTTGTAGCCATCCGCGGGCGCCTCTTCGCAGAGGGTGATTTTTTCCGGGCGCAGGGCCACGTAGACCGGCACGTTATCCACTACCGAGTTGTCCGCCGCCACTTTCAGGGGATGGATCAGCCCCGGTGAGTCAATCACCAGCCCGTCCTCTTCACGGCTTTTCAGCAGCCCTTCAAATACGTTCATGGAGCCGATAAATTCGGCGCTGTAGCGGGTGGTCGGGTGCTCGTAAATCTCTTCCGGCTCGCCGATCTGCACGAACTTGCCGCGGTTCATGATGGCGATACGCCCGGCCATGGTCATCGCCTCTTCCTGGTCGTGGGTGACCATCACGCAGGTCACGCCCACGCGCTCAAGAATATCCACCACTTCCAGCTGCATACGGTCGCGCAGCTTTTTATCCAGCGCCCCCATCGGCTCATCGAGCAGCAGCAGCTTTGGCCGCTTCGCCAGGCTACGGGCCAGGGCCACGCGCTGACGCTGGCCGCCGGAGAGCTGGTGCGGCTTGCGCTTCGCAAACTCCTGCATATGCACCAGGCTCAGCATTTCGGCCACGCGGGCGGTGATTTCCGCTTTTGGCAGTTTGTCCTGCTTCAGGCCAAAGGCGATGTTCTGCTCCACGGTCATGTGCGGAAAGAGGGCATAAGACTGGAACATCATATTGATCGGGCGCTGATAGGGCGGCACCCGGGAGAGGTCGACGCCATCCAGCATAATCTGCCCGGCGCTGGGCTGTTCAAACCCGGCGAGCATGCGCAGCAAGGTCGATTTCCCGCAGCCAGATGCGCCAAGCAGAGCAAAAATTTCACCTTTGTAGATAGTCAGGCTGACATCATCCACGGCATTCTGACCATCAAAAGATTTGGTCAGGTTACGGATTTCCAGCAGCGGGGTCAGCGCTTTACGGGTTTTCGCCTGCGGGCGGGGGATCGCGTCGTTCACGGGGTGCTCTCCGGCATCAATCAAAATGGTGCATACGCACCAGAACGGTGCGCCTGTTGCCGGGGGCGGTACGCTTGCCCGGCCTACGACGAACGGTTATTTACCGCTTTTCACTTTCGTCCACGCCCGGGTACGGACGCGGTCAATTTTCGGCTCCTGCACGCTCAGGGTAAACATCTTGGCGCGCACGTCTTCTGGCGGGTAGATCCCCGGGTTATCACGCACTTCAGCGCTGACAAGCTTCGTGGCCTCTTTGTTACCGTTGGCATAGAAGACGTGGTCAGAGATGTGGGCGATCACTTCCGGGCGCAGCAGATAGTTCAGGAACTGATAGGCTTCCTCTTTGTTTTTTGCATCGGCTGGCATCGCGAAGACGTCAAAGAAGGCCATTGCCCCCTCTTTCGGGATCGAATAGGCGATATTCACGCCGTTTTTCGCCTCTTTCGCGCGGTTCGCCGCCTGCCACACGTCCCCTGCCCAGCCGATGGCTACGCAGATATCGCCGTTTGCCAGATCGTTGATGTACTGGGAGGAGTGGAAGTAACGGATATTTGGACGCAGCTTCAGCAGCAGGTCGGTGGCCGGACCGGTATAGTCATCCGCTTTGGTGCTGTTGGGATCTTTGCCGAGATAGTTCAGGACGGTGGCAAAAATCTCTTCAGGCGCATCAAGGAACGACACGCCGCAGCTTTTCAGCTTCTCGAGGTTCTCTGGCTTCAGCACCAGATCCCAGCTGTTTACCGGCGCATCGGCACCCAGCACCTGCTTCACTTTCTCGACGTTATAGCCAATGCCGGTGGTAGCCCACATGTACGGCATGGCGTATTTGTTGTCCGGATCGTGTTTGGCGATAAGCTTCAGCAGCTCAGGGTCAAGGTTTTTCCAGTCCGGTAGTTTGCTTTTATCCAGCGGCTGGAAGACGCCGGCGGAGAGCTGACGTTCCAGGAAGCTGGCTGAGGGTACCACCAGGTCAAAGCCGGTGCTGCCCGCCATCAGTTTGCCTTCCAGCACTTCGTTAGAATCGAAGACGTCATAGACGACTTTAATCCCGGTCTCTTTTTCAAAATTCGCCACCGTATCCGGAGCGATATAATCAGACCAGTTGTAGATATGCAGCGTTTTTTGCTCTGCCGCCAGCGAGCCTGCAGAGACCGCCATCAGCGCGCCCGCAACCAGACCCGATAACCATTTTTTATTTAAAGCGATCATAGCGTTAATCCTTCTGAAAGCACGTTAACAAACGCACTAAAAATGAACACTCTTAGCCTATGCAAGAAACGTGCATAATTTATCACTCCGCCTGTAGCAGAAGATGTTACTCAGGTGGCTGTATCTGCTCGCGTTTAACAGCATCGCAAGAATAAACTGTAGCTTGTCTCCGTAGCTATAGCTCAGATTAAAAAACGCCTTTTAACAATTTTTTATGCAAGAAGTATCTATGTGATAAGCCGAATTGGCGGGATGGCGGTGAATAATTCTTTAAAGAAAGGTTAAAGTCAGCAGAAAAACGGGTGTTATGCAGCCGCCACAACAGCGACTGCCTAAATGTCAGACAGGTTTAGTGCAGAAAATTGCCCGCAGATTCAGGCTGCTCAGCGCCCTCTTCGGCGTTGTAGAGCAGATGATGGGCGCTGGCTTCCAGCATCACCATAGAGATCTGCTCTTCGCTCTGCTGGATAAAGGCCGCGAACTGCGGGAAGGTCAGCCCAACGGACGCGGATAAAGACTGGCAAACCACCAGCTTTGGCAGATTATCATCCTGTATATCGAGAAATGCTTTTACCGTCAAAGAACTGGCATTGATGGCGGACAAATCCGATGCTAAGGCCAGCAGCGCCGAGGGTTTGACCTCTGCCAGCGCGGAGAAAAGAATGACGTCATTGATCAGATCGAGCTTGGCATCGAACACGCCGTCAAAGTTTTGCATGTGCGGCAGGTGCAGCGCCTGG
Source organism: Leclercia sp. M50 (assembly GCF_037150775.1). NCBI lineage: Bacteria > Pseudomonadati > Pseudomonadota > Gammaproteobacteria > Enterobacterales > Enterobacteriaceae > Leclercia > Leclercia sp. M50. The sequence continues at coordinate 17,578 of NZ_JBBCPK010000005.1, read as the reverse complement.
CAGGTGTCGCATTCAAAAAAGCTGACGCCCATGTTGTCCAGCCAGTGGCGTAACGTATCAAGTGTCGGTACTACAAGTGAATCCATAACGGTGGAACCCCTTCAAAAAAATAGTGCCTGGTCCAGGCCACACTGTGCGGCAGGCCAGTTATCCGCCCGTTTTCAGGCAAAACTCCGGCGTGGCATGGCGTTCAATCCAGCCGATCATCTTCCCGGCGATATCAATCCCGGTGGTTTTCTCAATGCCTTCCAGCCCTGGCGAGGCGTTGACTTCCATCACCAGCGGCCCTCTGTCGGCGCGTAAGATATCGACCCCGGCAACGTCCAGCCCCAGCGTTCTGGCGGCCAGCAGGGCCATCTCCCGCTCGCTTGGGGTGATCTCCACTACCCGGGCTACGCCGCCCCGATGCAGGTTAGAGCGAAAATCGCCCTCTTTCGCCTGACGCTCGATGGACGCAACCACTTCATCGCCCACCACCAGGCAGCGAATATCGCGCCCTTTCGCCTCTTTAATGTACTCCTGCACCAGAATGTGCGCGTTCAGGCCGCGAAACGCATCCACCACGCTCTCTGCCGCCTGGCGGGTTTCGGCCAGCACCACGCCAATGCCCTGGGTGCCTTCAACCAGTTTCACCACCAATGGCGCGCCGCCGACCATCTCGATCAGATCGTGGGTGTCGTCGGGCAAATGGGCAATACCGGTGATCGGCAGGTCGATTCCCTGGCGGGCCAGCAGTTGCAGGGAGCGTAGTTTGTCACGCGCCCGGGTGATCGCCACGGATTCATTCAGCGGATAACTGCCGAGCAGCTCAAACTGGCGCAGCGCGGCGGTGCCATAAAAGGTGATAGCCGAGCCAATGCGCGGAATAACCGCGTCAAAATGCGGCAGCTGGCGCCCTTTATAGTGAATAGAAGATGCCGCCGGGCTGATATTCATATAGCAGGACAGCGGATCGAGGATTTCCACCAGATGGCCGCGCTGCTGCGCCGCTTCACGCAGGCGTTTACACGACCAGAGCGTTCCATCCCGGGACAATATGGCAATTTTCACCCTGCACCTCTCAGACATGATCTGGTAAAAGCCTGCGTATCATACACGCAGGCAGGCGCAGGATGAATGGACTTATCGCGTCGCCCAGCCCTGTTTGTGCAAATAGTCGAGAATAAACGGACGATTTTCTTTGATGATGGTGCGCCGGATATGGTCACTCCAGGTGTCGCGGCGGTTATTGGTCGCGCGGCTGAGGTAGTAGTTCGCCAGCTCTTCGTCGTACTGTGCCAGCACTGCTTTATCGACCGGCTGATAGTGGTTTTCATGCATCACCATCGCCGCAGGCAGGCGCGGCTTGACGTCCGGGTTATCCGCAGGCCAGCCCAGGCAGAGGCCAAACAGCGGCAGGACATGCTTCGGCAGCTGCAGCAGCTCGGTCACCGCCTCAATGCTGTTGCGGATACCGCCAATGTAAACCCCGCCCAGCCCCAGCGACTCCGCCGCGGTCATGGCGTTCTGCGCCAGCATTGCGGTATCCACCACGCCCAACAGGAGCTGCTCGGCGAGTCCCAGCTGTGCTTCGGGGCAGATTTGCAGATGGCGGTTGAAATCAGCGCAGAAGACCCAGAACTCCGCCGCCTCGGCTACGTGCTTCTGCCCGCCGGTGAGGGTCACCAGCTGTTCACGCATCGCGGGATCGGTAATGCGGATGATGGAACTGCACTGCAGGAAGCTGGAGCTGGAGGTTCCCTGCGCGCCGGCAAGAATGGCCTCACGCTGGGCATCGCTGATGGGTTGATCGGTAAAATGGCGAATGGAACGGTGGGAACGAAGCAGATCAATTACGGGCGTCATGCGGTCTCTCTGTACGGGCGTTAATGACAATATCGCCAGTATAGGCAAAGAAAAGGCGGCTGTAATTGGCGAAACATAGCCTGGAGGTATCAATGTAACAGGCAGAACCTGCTTTTCATTACCGATAGTTATCGGCAATATAGCGTCATTCGCCGTCAGGCTTCGTTTCAGGAGAGAGAACATGTTTGCAGTAATTTTTGGACGTCCAGGCTGCCCTTACTGTGTGCGCGCTAAAGATCTGGCAGAAAAACTGACCGCCGAGCGTGATGATTTTAACTACCGCTACGTGGACATTCATGCCGAAGGCATCACCAAAGCCGATCTGGAAAAAACCGTCGGTAAGCCGGTTGAAACCGTACCGCAGATCTTCCTCGATCAGAACCACATCGGCGGCTTTACCGATTTTGAAGCCTATGCCAAAGCGCACCTCGGGCTGTTTGCTGCCCAGTAAGCCTTTCTCGCCCTCACTCTGAGGGCGTTTTTATTCTTGCCCGGCGGTTCTCCAGCGCCCGGCGCACGAACAGAAAGAACAGCGCCCCCAACGCACACCAGAAGACCCCACTTAACAGCCAGGCCATCTCCTGCACAATCGTGCGTGAAGGGATAAAGACCAGACGCATCACCACCAGACAGAGGGGCGCGGCGAGTATTGCGCCGAGCAGCGGCCGGATGACCTCTCCTCCGCGGGAGACAAAACTGGCGGCAGCACCGGGCAAGGTGAAGAACAATAATCCCAGCTCAGGACGCCCGGCGGCAATAAATGCCCCCCTTACGTTGAACGTCAGGCAGATGCACACGCCGGTGAAAAGTAAAAAACAGCAAGCCACCCCAAACCAGTTACGTTTAATATTCAAATCGTCCCCCTACAGCGCGGGCAAATTCATTTTTCGTCCACTGGACGCACAATCAGATGGTTTATATGGCATTCCATGCCTGAACGGCGCGTCGTTACGCAATCACGAGCAGATGTTGCTGTCTGTTATAAATAAAGTAATAGTTTGGTATTATTATTCGATATATATTATAGTGTGCGGCCGGGAGCCGCAGCGCTCCTCAACACCGGGAAAACAGTAGCCTAAATCACCTGTCCCTTCAACCACTTACTGGTAAACAAGAAGTTATCCTTCGTGAACATAAACGTCGCAGAATTGTTAAACGGGAATTACATCCTGCTATTATTTGTAGTACTGGCGCTGGGCCTGTGCCTGGGTAAATTACGCCTGGGATCAATCCAACTTGGTAATTCTATTGGCGTTTTAGTCGTCTCGTTATTATTAGGCCAGCAGCATTTCAGTATTAACACGGATGCCCTTAATCTGGGCTTTATGCTGTTTATTTTTTGCGTCGGTGTTGAAGCCGGACCTAACTTTTTTTCTATTTTCTTCCGCGACGGCAAAAATTACCTGATGCTGGCGCTGGTGATGGTCGGCAGCGCCCTGCTGATTGCGTTAGGCTTAGGCAAACTGTTTGGCTGGGATATCGGCCTGACGGCGGGCATGCTGGCCGGTTCGATGACCTCCACGCCGGTGCTGGTTGGCGCGGGGGATACGCTGCGCCATCTGGGGCTGGATAACGCCCAGCTCTCTATGGCGTTAGATCACCTCAGCCTTGGCTATGCCCTGACCTATCTGATTGGTCTGGTGAGCCTGATCGTGGGGGCTCGCTATCTGCCGAAGTTACAGCATCAGGATCTGCAGACCAGCGCCCAGCAAATCGCCCGCGAACGCGGTCTGGATACGGACAGCAAACGCAAAGTCTACCTCCCGGTGATCCGCGCCTACCGTGTCGGCCCGGAGCTGGTGGCCTGGGCAGACGGTAAAAACCTGCGCGAGCTGGGCATTTATCGCCAGACCGGCTGCTATATCGAACGCATCCGCCGTAACGGCATTCTGGCGAACCCGGACGGCGACGCGGTGTTGCAGATGGGTGACGATATCGCCCTGGTCGGCTACCCAGATGCCCACGCCCGTCTCGACCCGAGCTTCCGTAACGGCAAAGAGGTCTTCGACCGCGACCTGCTGGACATGCGCATCGTCACCGAAGAGATCGTGGTGAAAAACCACAACGCAGTGGGCCGCCGTCTGGGTCAGCTTAAACTGACCGACCACGGCTGCTTCCTCAACCGGGTGATCCGCAGCCAGATTGAGATGCCTATCGATGACAACATCGTGCTGAACAAAGGCGACGTGTTGCAGGTGAGCGGCGACACGCGCCGCGTGAAGACCGTTGCCGACCGCATCGGCTTTATCTCCATTCACAGCCAGGTGACCGACCTGCTCGCCTTCTGCGCCTTCTTTATCGTCGGCCTGATGATCGGGATGATCACCTTCCAGTTCAGCAATTTCAGCTTTGGCATCGGCAACGCTGCCGGCCTGCTGTTCGCCGGGATCATGCTCGGCTTCCTGCGCGCCAACCACCCTACCTTCGGCTATATCCCCCAGGGGGCGCTGAACATGGTGAAAGAGTTTGGCCTGATGGTGTTTATGGCGGGCGTCGGCTTAAGCGCAGGCAGCGGCATTGGCCACAGCCTAGGCGCGGTAGGCTGGCAGATGCTGGTGGCCGGGTTAATCGTGAGCCTGGTGCCGGTGGTGATCTGTTTCCTGTTCGGCGCCTACGTGCTGCGTATGAACCGCGCCATGTTGTTTGGCGCCATGATGGGGGCGCGAACCTGTGCGCCTGCGATGGAAATCATCAGCGATACCGCGCGCAGCAACATTCCGGCGCTGGGCTACGCGGGCACCTATGCCATCGCTAACGTATTGTTAACCCTCGCGGGGACGCTAATCATCATCATCTGGCCGGGTCTGGGATAAAAAATTTTTGCGCAATGACGAAAAAATTTTCGCTATGCGCAGAACTTTTCTGCCAGACGTCAGTCATAACTATTGCCACTGCTTATCTTTGATGTCCCCAATTTGTGGAGCCCATCAACCCCGCCGTTTTGGTTCAAGGTTGATGGGTTTTTTGTTGTCTTGAATTTATAATTTTACAAATAAATCACTTAAGCTATTGAATTCCGGCTCCTTCGCAAACATCTGGCGCTAAATACGGCCTTTCTTGTTGCCGGTCGTGGCCCGATGCAACTCCTAACCGCTACCATCGGAATCAAGCTACAGCCTGATATTGTGTTGCTGAGTGCGGCATATCTCTTGCGCCAATTGCTCCATCATACGGCCGTGTGAAGCAGGAGCGAGATTCGTAGCAACGCCGCCAACCAATCCACCACCAACGTTCGCACAGCGCAGAACTACCACTGCAATCTGTAACTAGATAATATTTTTGGATACCGAAATTCCAAGAGCTGCGCAAAGTGGCCTCCGGGATGGCCATTCACAAAAAATGGCGGCAGTCCTACTTTTCCACACCATCCAGCCTGACTCACAGCGCCTATCCGTTTTGGTCCGGTGCACTGTTCAACCGGGGCCGCAACAAAGCGGACAAGGTGGATATTGCCTGACCCACAGCAATCTGGCCCCGGGCCTGCGCTGCCCGGACGGTCAGTATCGCCAGATCGTCACCGTGGAAGATGCGGTGCGCGGTGGCTGCAACCAGTTCGATCTCGACCAGCTGCGCATGGAGTACAGCCCGGACGAATACCAGAACCTGCTGATGTGCGAGTTTATTGACGATCTGGCGTCAGTATTCCCGCTGAGCGAGCTGCAGGCGTGCATGGTGGACAGCTGGGAAGTCTGGTCCGATTTTCAGGCGCTGGCGCTGCGCCCGTTTGGCTGGCGCGAAGTCTGGATCGGCTATGACCCGGCGAAAGGTACGCAGAACGGCGACAGCGCCGGGTGCTTGGTCATGGCACCGCCCACGGTGCCGGGCGGCAAGTTCCGCATTCTTGAGCGGCACCAGTGGCGCGGGATGGACTTCCGCGCCCAGGCTGACGCGATCAAAAAGCTGAAGCAGCAGTACAACGTGACCTATATCGGCATTGACTCGACCGGCGTCGGCCACGGCGTGTATGAGAACGTGAAGGCGTTCTTTCCTGCCGTGCGCGAGTTCGTCTACAACCCGAACGTGAAAAACGCCCTGGTGCTCAAGGCATACGACATTATCGGCCACCGTCGTCTGGAGTTTGACGCCGGACACACTGACATTGCGCAGTCCTTTATGGCATTCCGCCGCGTCACTAATGCCAGCGGGAACCGCCCCACCTACGAAGCCAGCCGCAGCGAAGAAGCCAGCCATGCCGATCTGGCCTGGGCAACGATGCACGCACTGTTTAACGAACCGCTGCAGGGCGAAGCCGCCAATACCAGCAATATTGTGGAGATTTTTTGATGGGCAAGAGCAAGAAAAACCGCGCTGCAGTTCAGCGCAGCAGCGGCGCATCTGCAGAAGCTCTCAGCTTTTGCGACACGATCCCGGTGCTGGACCGCCGGGAATTGCTGGATTATGTGGAGTACGTGCAAATGGACCGCTGGTATGAACCGCCAGTGAGTTTTGACGGGCTGGCGCGTACCTACCGCACCGCCGTGCATCACAGCTCACCGATTGCAGTGAAACGCAACATTCTGACCAGCACCTTTATCCCGCACCCGCTGTTGAGCCAGCAGGCTTTCAGCCGCTTTGTGCAGGACTATCTGGTGTTTGGTAACGCCTACCTGGAGAAGCGCACCAACCGCCTTGGCGGTATTCTGTCGCTGGAGCCATCGCTGGCAAAATATACCCGCCGCGGCGTGGATCTGGATACTAATGGTTTGTGCAGTACGGCATGACTACGCAGCCGTATGAGTTCACAAGAGGCACTATCTTTCACCTGATGGAACCGGACTTAAACCAGGAGATTTACGGCCTACCGGAATACCTGTCCGCCATCCCCTCCGCCCTGCTGAACGAGTCCGCCACCTTGTTCCGCCGGAAGTATTACATCAACGACAGCCACGCGGGATTTATCATGTACATGACTGATGCGGCGCAGAATCAGGAGGACGTGAAAAACATCCGTCAGGCCATGAAAAGCGCCAAAGGATCTGACAACTTCAGCAACCTGTTTATGTACTCGCCCAAGGGTAAAAAGGACGGTATTCAGATCATCCCGCTGTCTTAGATGGCGGCGAAGGATGAATTACTGAATATCAAGAATGTGAGCCGTGATGACATGATGGCCGCACACCGCGTACCGCCGCAGATGATGGGGATCATGCCCAATAATGTTGGTGGATTTAGCGATGTTGAAAAGGCCAGTAGCGTTTTTGTCCGCAATGAATTAGTTCCGCTGCAAAAACGATTAAAGGAACTTAACGAATGGGTAGGGGAGGAAGTAATTTGTTTTGAATCTTATACTCTATATTAACCAAGTACTTAATCAAGGATGAAACTATGGCACTTGAAGTGCCATAGCACAACTATTCTTCCATAACCAAAATGTCAGCATCATTAAGTAACAATTCCTGTAACAATGACATATTCATGAGACCTGACTTTTTGATAATAGCTTTTAAAACAACGTGTCTTTCATAAGTTAACAATTCAACTCCCCCCTTCCTAAAGGTATCAACCAACTCATTTATTAATACTGATGCAGTGGCTAATAAACTATGCTCTTCAATAAAACAATAGGTATAGTAAGTATCGTTTATATAACTCACTAACAACCCTTCCAGACGATTTATATCCCTCAAATCCTCTGGCACAGCTTCATAGCCGTAATCAGGTTCAATGAAAGACGAACTCCTATAATTTACAAGTTCTCTACACTGGACTGCCCACTCAAAAACGCTAATTGAATTAATTGTGTTTGTATGGAGCTTGTGAGTTCTACATAATTCAGCAAATGCCTTAATAGTTGTTTTGTGATCGCCTTTTACTCTATTAGTGGAAATACGCATAGGCACAGCATTTTCCATACACTCCAAATAATAGATCTCTCCTTTTCCATTTTTAAAAATAGCATATCCCTCAAGTAGCAAAAAAGCTCTTAAAGAATAAAAAATGGAATAATATAGTTTGATTATTGCCCACGATGAATGCCCCCTTCTAAGGCTGAATAATGCTTCCAGAAAACTTACCGATGCCTTGTAAAAAACATTTATCGAATCATCCCTAATAGCATCGCTCAAATCTGACAATTTACTAGCAGATAACTGGATCGAATCAATTCTATCTTTATATTGATGTAACTGAGTGGGATCCGAGCATCCCACTTCAGCTTCAATAAATACCTGGCAAAGATATCTTTTAAAATTCATATTCATCCTGAGAAGGTAGTGATGATAGTACGTTCTCCTCCAGCAATTCTTTTACTCTTTTTCTTGCTGTTTTACCATCATGATTCTTTAATTCATCCCATGTAATAAGTGTCGATTTCTCTAACGAGATAACTGATTTAATTGTATCAACAGTAAATGATTTCCTTTCAACGCATTGTGAAAGTAGTTTTTCAGTTAAGAAATCAATAGCACCTGCAAAGCCAGCGGCTTTTACAAATGGATTTTTAGCTTTGCTATTCCAAATATTTTCTTTATCGTAATAATATTTGATACCATTGAAGAAATTTATAATCAAATTGCGTTGATTATCATAGGTCCTGACATTATATTTCGCAAATGTTCCCGCTGGCTTAACGTGTTCTTTTAAAGATTGAACAATGGTGGATAGCTCAATACTACCGACACCACGAGGTGAGCCAGGGAATTTTATTAGCTTATAAAATGGAGAAATCTCTAAATCATTTAACTCACGCGCAATATCAGTTATACGATTTATCGCATGAGTTTCATCATCTTCGAGCTCACCAAAAAGATCGTAAATTAAACTCTTAGGAACTGGTTTTTGTTCTGTGTTAATATTTAAGAAAATCTTTGCTGCTTGTTGTGTAGTTAATGATTCACACAAGGTAACTAATATATCCATCTCTCCAACTTTGGAGTCTTCCTGCATAGCTTCTTCTAAACCAGCTAATCGATGCTGACCATCAATAACCTGAATAGATGCAGGAATAAAATCAAAAGAAATAATACCGTCTTTAACTTTTATCTTTTTATCAGAATTAGTCCAATTCAAAATGAATGAACTAAAGAATATATTACCATCAAGAACATATTTTTTAATACTTGTTATTCTTCTGCTATTAAGTACACGCTGAACAGCCCCCTCCTCATTATCTCGCCCTCGTACAGCAACATAATACATCGGAATAAGTTCTTTTACCTTCATTGAGAAAGTAAATGCAGGAATATCACCAAAAACTGTTTCTAGACACTGATAACTAAGTTTTTTTATTGCCATTATTCATTTACCTGCTTTATCAGTCAGTTGAAAATTTCGCTAACATATTATAACAATAGAGGTTACCACACAATAATTCACCGTTGCGCGCGCTCGTATCCCCGCCACGCTTGCCCGCTTTATGGAGTGGTTTTCATTCAGGTGCATGACATAAGCAAAAGCCCACCAGAACTGGCAGGCCTGCGTCAAAACGATCCTCAAACAATCATGCGATCTCATGCGGCATAGTCATGCACTTGCACGTTTCGGTCAGAACAACGAAAAGTTATCATCAAACTTGGTGCTTCGGGCCTCAACTTTCTCGTAATGAAGGAGATAAACCACGCCATCATGCAGCGAAAATGGGAATTCGAGTTCGAGCCAGAAAAGATCATCATAGGTGCGGCCTAACCAGTAACCGCCGCCGCACTCTTCAGGCCGCTGAAAAAATACCCATCCTCCCGGGTGATACCTCTCAAGACGTTCCCCGCGATAATCGATCTGGTAATTGTCGTCTTTCTTTCCCATAGTTAACGCCTCGTTTCACTCATTGTTCAACCTTCCCCCATCAGAATGAATTCTTTCGGGGGCAACGTTCAGTGTAACCAGCTGTCGTCTTCCCAGACCTGCTGCAGAATTTCCATTACACGTTCCTTATCTTCAGCCTGTTTTACACCGCTAAGTTCGATGCCATTGGCGCTGCCTTTGCGGATTCGGATAGCTGTTTTAGGGAAGAGGGAGCGCAATTTACGGGGAACCAGGACGCCGCCCTGCTTCATGATATAGGCGGCAAAGCAGTCCCCGTCTGCGGCAGCCAGCACGGCATCCAGCCGTGCATTTTCCAACACTGGCGCACCGGCTTTTTTTATCGCCCTGTACTCTCGCGGCCTATTCGGCCAGCAAACGCAGCTCGCGATAAGCCTTACGTCCTGGAATACCGTAGAAGCGAAACTGCAGAGCGCGGTGCAGGGATACCTAGGCGCTAACGTGCTCGGCGCTGTCACGCAGCGATTTGCCAGTTTCCTTGCTGATCTCTTTCGCCAGCCCGCGCCCGTCGATGTTCTTGCTGTTATATTTGGCGATGTAGCAGGTTGGCGTGCCGTGCCTTTGCGAGGGTTGATGAGTTCAGATTTGAAGCGCGGACCGTTGTTGTTGCCGCGTTCAGCGCGTTCTTCACGAATGGCAAATTTGCGCAGCAGCGCAGTGAGCGGGCGACGGTCTTTTTTTCGCATGAAGCACAGCAGGTGCCAGTGCACGGTGCCGTCATGATGCGGTTCAGCAACGCGGACGCCATAACCAAATAAATTGCAAGGTTTTTAGGGAGTGGTCCGTGCACTTTTAGGGCTGGATACCACAGCAGAATAAGACGAAGATTTCAAGGCTGTTTTGAGCCATCTTTATTCATTGACCAATGACACCAGACTTTACACACTTATGTAAGTTCTGCGCAGGGTGCGGGAAGGAAAATGTACATTCTCAAACCTGGTCACCCCGACGGTCGCGTAATGCTCTACATAAACAATAGCAAATTTACTAAGCACATTTTTGTTTCAATTAATAGCCATCAATTTACGCGGTAAAATAAAACTCATATTTTACTGATTTTTGCCGATAACCTCATCTCACCTTTCACTATATGCGCAAACTGAGGAATACGAATGAAAGTTGAAAGCAATTGGTTCGACGAGCTTCTTAAAGTAACAATATACCGCGATCTCTTGTATCGGGCTTCTATCTGGACGCTATTTCCTTTAATAACGCTAATTATTAACTGGAGAAGCAATAATTATTCTGCAGCAGATTATTTAATGAAGGCATATGCATCAACTATGCCTGCTCTGAATTTTGTTTTTCCGGTAAGCACAATTATGGTACTCATTGCTTTATATACAAAACACCGTGAGAGCATCTCTTCCCCAAAATGTCAGAATGTTAAAAAATTCTATCACACGTTCAGACGTTTCACTTCCGATGTCCTTATCTGGATAGCAGGTGCATTGACCGGTTTAACGCTTTTGACCTTTATCAACTTTGGCATATTGTTTTATGATAACCCTCAAGATTTGACAATAGATAATATCGTCAAAATATTTCTTTCACTGTTCATACTTTTAGCCGTCCTGGGTTATTGCTTAACGACTTATGTTGCGATAAGAAAAGAAAAGACTTTTCACTTTACGTCACCAAAATTAAACAAAGGATGGATTGTCACTGTTATTTATGGTGCTGCAATTGCAGTATGGTACGGTTATCTTAATTATCATAATATTCTTTAGCGACAGCCTATAAATAATGGCAACAACCTGGATCATCAGGACTGCATAACGCTGACTCCAGGTTATTTATTTAGCTTAAATGTCTTTATCACATTCTTTTGCCATGGGATGTTACAAGCGGTCATCGATTTTATTATCATAAAAACCGGTTCGCATACTTCTCCCCCCTTCTCCCAATTACCTGTTACGCTTAATACCTGAGACCACAATCCCCCCGAGCCCAAGGAGCCCCAATGCTCGCGTTGTACAACACAGTGATCGTGCTTTTAACCGTTGCCGCCATGGAACTCGTCGCCGCTCTTTCCCACAAGTACATCATGCACGGCTGGGGATGGGGATGGCATGAATCGCACCACGAGCCACGCACCAGCTGGTTTGAGGTGAACGACCTTTACGCCGTGGTATTCGCCGTGCTGGCGATTGTGCTGATTGCACTAGGAACGTGGGGCCTGTGGCCGCTGCAGTGGGTTGGCGCCGGGATGACGGCCTACGGCGCGCTCTACTTTATGGTGCATGATGGGCTGGTGCATCAGCGCTGGCCGTTTCGCTATATCCCGCGCAAGGGTTATCTCAAGCGTCTGTATCTGGCGCACCGTCTGCACCATGCGGTGCGGGGCAAAGAGGACTGCGTCTCCTTTGGTTTTCTCTATGCCCCGCCGGTAGAAAAATTGCAGGCGACGTTACGCCAGCGCAAGGCGCGTCGCGCGGCTAGCGAGGGCGCTGCCAGAGTTGAGCCGGACGCGGCGACGGCGTCGCAAAACGAGAAGTAAGCGCCAGCAAGGCGCCTTTTAGCAGTAATCCCGATTTTTCCACCGAGCTGGTGCCCTGCCGATTATCCCAGGCGCGGGCACCCGCCGCGCTCACCTTCACGCCAATTTCACGGTACACCCCGTGCGCCGAGGCGATTGCCCACGCGGATCGCAGCGGTAGCCCGGGCAGACCTTGCCGGGCAGAGGCATAGTAAGGCTCGGCTTCGGCCACCAGCCTCTGGGCAATGCCCGCGAGAGGTTGGCGCATCTGGGGTGAGGTCATTGCCGCCGGGTCGATGTCCGCCTCCGCCAGCCACCGGGCCGGCAGATAGCAGCGACCAACCCGGGCATCCTCGACAATATCCCGGGCGATATTGGTGAGCTGAAACGCCAGGCCTAAATCGCAGGCGCGATCGAGCACCGCTTCATCGCGGACACCCATCACCCTCGCCATCATCAGCCCCACCACCCCCGCCACGCGATAGCAGTATTGCAGGGTGTCATCGAAGGTCTCGTAATGGGTCTCGCGCACATCCATGGCAAAGCCATCCAGATGATCGTAAGCCAGCTGGAGCGGGATGTTGTGCCCCAGCGCCACCTCCTGAAAAGCGGCAAAGGCGGGTTCATGCATTTCGCCCCCCTCCCAGGCGCGCAGGGTCTGACGTTTGAGCATCTCAAGGCGTTGCTCGGCCGGGGCGATCTCCACGGGAGTGACGTTAAACCCCAGCTCCTGCCCGTCGATCACGTCGTCGCAATAGCGGCACCAGGCGTAAAGCATCAGCACGCTACGCCGGGTAGCAGGATCGAACAGCTTCGCGGCGGTGGCAAAACTTTTTGACCCCACGGCGATGGTGTCGGTGGCGTGATCCATCAGGGTTGTGTTCATCGGGAAAGCGCCTCCAGCATCAGTCCTGCCGTTGCTTTGGCCGAGCCGATCACCCCGGGAATACCGGCGCCTGGGTGGGTACCCGCCCCAACCAGGTAGAGGTTGGGGATGCGGCTGTCGCGATTGTGCGGCCGGAACCAGGCGCTCTGGCGCAGGATCGGTTCCACCGAAAAGGCGGAGCCCAGATGCGCCCCAAGTTGGTCGCGAAAATCAAACGGGGTAAACATGCGGTGAGTCACCAGCTGGCTGCGCAGCCCTGGCATGTAGTGGGCTTCGAGATAGGCAAAAATCCTGTCGCGCAGGCGCGGCCCTTCAACGTCCCAGTCGAGATCCGCCGTTCCCAGATGCGGCACGGGCGCTAACACGTAGTAGCTGCCGCAGCCCGGCGGGGCCAGGGAGGGGTCGGTGACGCAGGGGGCATGCAGGTAGAGGGAAAAATCCTCCGCCAGGGCGTTTTTATTAAATATCTCGTCGATAAGCGCTTTATAACGCGGCCCGAAACAGACGGTGTGGTGGGCCAGATCGTGCTGCTTATTGAGGCCAAAATAGAGCACAAACAGGGAGTTACTCATCCGTTTTCGCTTAAGCGAGGCCGCGCGCGCCGCCCCTGTGGGATGATGTCCCAGCAGCTTTTCATAGGTATGCACCACGTCGGCATTGGAAGCCACCGCCGCGACCGGGATCGTCCGGCCATCCTTGAGCGTGACGGCGCTGATACGATCGCCGTCGGCCTGTAGCCGGGTCACCTCCGCATTCAGCTGTAGCTCGCCGCCCAGATCCTGGTAGAGCTTCACCAGCCCCTGCACCAGCGCCCCGGTGCCGCCCCGGGCAAACCAGACGCCCCACTCCCGCTCAAGGGCGTGGATCAGGGTGTAAATGGACGAGGTGGCGAAGGGATTGCCCCCCACCAGCAGGGAATGAAACGAGAACGCCTGGCGCAGCTGTTCGTTCTCGATAAAGCGGGAGACCATGCTGTAGACGCTGCGCCAGGCCTGAAGGCGGGTAAGCTGCGGCCCGGCGCGAAGCATGTCGCGAAAAGAGAGGAACGGCACCGTGCCAAGCTTGAGATAGCCCTCGTTAAACACCTCCCGCGAATAAGCGTGAAACTTGCGGTAACCCTCTACATCGCGCGGGTTAAATCGTCTTATCTGCTCTTCCAGCCGGGTCTGCACGTTGTCGTAATCAAAGACTTCTCCCGTCTCCCAGCAGAGGCGATAGAACGGGGTCACCGGCAGCAGCTCGACATAATCGGCCATGCGTTTACCAGCCAGGGTAAAGAGCTCTTCAATGGCGCTGGGATCGGTTATCACCGTCGGCCCGGCGTCGAAGGTGAATCCCTCGTCGTGATAAACATAAGCGCGTCCGCCGGGCTTATCCCGCTGCTCCAGCAGAAGCGTGTTGATGCCCTGCGCCTGCAGCCGAATGGCCAGCGCTAATCCGCCAAAACCGGCGCCAATAATCACTGTTTTATTCATGGTGAAACGCTCGCATCCGGGGAGTGAGTTTCAGTATGGCGAGCATCGCTTCGCCGACGGGTACCGGGGGCTTGCCTGCCAGGATCCGCGCTTTATCGGCCAGGGTAATGTTTCCGGCGTAAAAGCGGGCAATCAGCCCTTCGTTAAGAGAGTAAAACCGCTGCATCACCTGCCAGCGCTTATCGGCATCCCCCGCCAGGAAGAGCATGCGGTTGAGGGAGCGGAAAAAGCGCTGCTCGCGCCACTGGCGCAGGGCGTAGCGATGGATAACGGAAAAAAGCGCGGCTGCGCTGCTATCCGCGCTTGCGGCAATGGCCTCGGCCAGCGCCACCGCGTGGGGCAGGGAATAGCCGGTGGTGGCATGAAACAGCCCGGCGCGCAGGCCGCTGCAGGGCTGTTTGTCTCGCCCCTGCCAGAAGGCCGGGAACTCGCCCGCCAGCATAATGGGGAGGTCGCCCTGCTCTTCGCGCTCAAGATGCGCCAGCCCCCAGCCCTGCTCGCGGGCATAATCGGCGATGTTTTGCCGCGCAACGCCAGCATCCAGTCGGGCGGCGTCAACGTAGTGAGTATCTTCGATCAAGAGTTCGGTGGCGGAAAGCGGCAGCGTGTAGACAAAGCGATACCCGCCCTGCTGATTGACCGTGGCATCCATCAGGATGGGCCGGGTCAGGCCATGGGGCTCGCTCAGACGCCACTGCTGGCCGAGGAAAGACTGGCTGCCGGTAGTAAGATGCCTGTCCGCTATGTAGCCCCGACCATCAATGACCGCCCGGGCCTGGAGCGTGGTGCCATCAGCAAGCGTTACCGACGTCGGGGTGAGTGCGGAAACTGCGACACGGGTATGCAGATTGTCGCCGCAGGTCGCGGCCAGCACCTCGGCAAAACGTTCGGAGGTGATGCTGAGATAGTCCCCGGGAAGGGTGCGGTTCAGGTCCGGAAAGCGGACGTCATACCCCTGCCAGCGGTGAGCCACCAGCGGGGCAACCCAGCGATGCTGTTCCGGAGTAATGTCGCCCTCGTGAAAAGACCAGGTGTGATTCCCGCCAGGCTTACTGTCGGCCTCAAGAAGCAGTACGCGCAGCGCCGGCTGTAGCTGTCGCAGGCGTAAGGCGATCAGCCCGTTGGCCAGTCCGCCGCCCGCTAAGATGATGTCCCATGCTGGCGCCATTACGTTTGCGCCACCAGCGTGGCCTGACGCAGCTGGGCCAGGTTTGCACTGCCGGTGCAGAAGCAGGCGACGCGCAGCTGGTCGATAATCACCTGAAAATGGTCGATAACCGCCTCGCTGGAGGTTAACGCGCTTTGCAGCACGCCGGCCGCCTGCCCCACCAGGCTTGCGCCTAAGCGGATCGCTTTTGCCACCTCAATGCCGTTGGCGATCCCGCCCGAGGCCACCAGCGGCATATCGGGCAGCGCCTGATGCAGATCCTGGAGCGCCGTTGCGGTCGGGATCCCCCAGTCGGCAAAGGCCATCGCCACCGCCCGGTCGTGGGCATTAACGGCGCGTTCGCCCTCAACCGCCGCCCAGCTGGTGCCCCCGGCACCGGCGACATCCAGCATCGCCACACCTGCCGCGACCAGCTTGCGGGCCACCGGTACCGAAATCCCGCTGCCCACCTCTTTGACCACCACCGGCACATGCAGCGCCTCGACGGTGCGATGGATGGCATCGATGACGCCGCACCAGTTGCGATCCCCGCCATGCTGCAGCGCCTCCTGCAGCGGGTTAAGGTGGATGATGAGCGCATCCGCCGCAAGGGTCTCGACGGCCCGTTTGGCATAATCCAGCCCCTGTGGTCCCGCGATTTGCGCCGCGCCGAGGTTGGCCATCAGCACAATGTCCGGGGCAACGGCTCGCAGTTCGCGCGTCAGGCCATACCTGGCGTCACTCTCTAGCGCCACGCGCTGGGAGCCCACCCCCATCGCCAGCCCCAGCGTCTGGGCGGCGGTGGCAAGGTGTTGGTTAATCTGGCTCGCCCGGCGGGTGCCGCCGGTCATGGAGCTTATCAGCAGCGGCGCGTTCAGGGTTCGGCCAAACAGCGGGGTCGAGAGGTCAATCTCATCAAGATGCAGTTCGGGCAGTGCGCAATGCCCGAAGCGCCATTTTTCAAAGCCGCTGGTACACTTTTTTACGCCGGGCGTGCTGTTAAGGACGATATCGAGATGATCGCTTTTACGTTGCGACAGGCTGCTCATTGACACTCCGACAGGGATAATGACAGGCTCTGGCTGATAAGCGTCAGCTGTTTTTCAAACCAGATGTGAACATAGTAGCGGGCGGTATTTCCCGGATGACAGGCGGTAGCAATATGCTGATCGGCGCTGCGCACGTGCTCGCGCAGCCGCAGGAAGACACTCTCTGCCCCGAGCACGGCAACCAGCGTCGATTTGTCTTTATCCTGATGCGGATCTTTGCCGTTGGCACTGGAGCCATCGGTCAGGTCATCAATCAGCTGGAAGGCCTGGCCGAGATCGCGGGCAAAAAAGCGCAACCGTTCGCTGACCGGAGGTGGCGCGTCGGCCGCAATCGCCGCCAGTTGCAGGGTGGCGTTAAACAGGCTGCTGGTTTTCAGCTCATTGGTCAGGAGGATCTCATCGGTGTTTCGGTTCTGGCGAGCCTCATTGAGATCGCGAAATTGTCCCTGCACCAGCCCCATATGCCCCACGGACGCAGAGAGCTCAGCAATCGCCCGCGCTTTTGCCTCGTGGTTCAGCGAAGGCGTGCGGGAGATGACGCAAAAAGCGTGACTGAGCAGCGCCACCGCCGCCAGAATCGCCACGTGTTCGCCATACTGGTAGTGAACCGTAGGCCGCCCGCGGCGGAGCGTAGCGTTGTCCATGCAGGGCATGTCATCCAGGATCAGGGAGGCGACATGGACCATCTCAATGGCGCAGGCCAGATCGAGAATGCCCGTCGGCTCTGTTTTGTAGCCCATATCCCGCGCCGCCAGCAGCAGCAACAGAGGGCGCATGCGCTTGCCCGCGACAAGCGTGGCATCGCGCATGGCCGCATAGACCTGCCCTTCCTGCTCTCCCGCAGGCAAAAGTTGTTCGAGACGTTGCTCAAACGCAGACAGCAGCATTTTCACATCATCTTCATGACTGTGGGTCATAGTGTCTTCCCCGGTGTTATGG